>NZ_DLJI01000041.1:116393-174447 GCF_002484185.1 Empedobacter sp. UBA7620
TTTTCCTTCGTATTTTTTCTCTAATTCCAATTCTTCTGCTGCTAAATCCTCATGCTCATCAATCACAGAACTTTGAGCTGAAATCCAAGCCCCTAACTGGCTACTTCTTGGACGCGTTTCGAAATATCCATCCGAATTATTATCCGATGTTTTTTCTGCTACACCTTTTATAATAATCTGTCTTTCGAGAAATGGCCAAAAAAATGACAAACAAACCTTTGGATTCTCTAACAAAGCTTTTCCTTTCTGGCTGTTATAATTCGTATAAAAAATAAAACCTTCGTCCGTATATCTTTTCAATAAAACAACACGCGTTCTCGGAAATCCATCTTCACCAATCGTCGCAACAGACATCGCATTTGCTTCATCTACTCCATCCGATTCTTCAGCTTGCAAAAACCAATCGCGAAATTGTTCGATCGGATTTTCTCTTAACGAATCAAAATTCATCGACTGTTTTTCGTAAACTTTTCTTTTATAACTTAAATCTTGTTTCATTAATGATTATTTTATATTTTTAAACCGCTAATCATATCTTTCGTTAAGATTTTACTCAATAAAACCGAAACAAAAATGTCTATCAAAAGTATAAAAAAAGGAGCTATTTTGGTCGCAAAACCAACATTAAGTAACGATATTTTTCAGCGAAGTGTTATTTTGATTACAGAACACTTAGAATCTGGAAGTATTGGTTTTATTCTTAATCATTCTTCTCATATTCCGATTAGTATTTTTGTATCTGAAATAGAATCTGCTTCTATTGTTTTTGAAGGTGGACCTGTAGATAAAGAAAACATCTATTATATTCACAAACGACCTGATTTAATCAGAAATAGTGAAAAAATTGCTGACAATTTATATTGGTCTGGTGTGTATGAAGATGTACGCGATGCGGTAAATCAGAATTTGATTACGCAAGATGAAATCAAGTTTTTTATTGGATATTGTGGTTGGGCTCCAAAACAAATCAAAGATGAATTAAACGATAATTCGTGGGCTGTAACAGATTTGGATTTTGATATTTTTGAGCGTTGGGATGCTGATTTGTGGAAAAAATTAATGAAACAGCTTGGAGGTGAAAACTTGATTTGGCTAAACACCCCCGCTGATCCTTCTATGAATTAATCGATTATAAATACTTAAAAATCGATTTTGTTTTATTTAAAGTGTATTCTTTTTTACGATTTTTGGTAATTGGTAAAATTCCAACTCCATCAATCAAAATAAAAACTTCTTCTGCTTTCTGAATTTCGAATGGAAAAATTTCTACTTCTTCTACTTTAAATTCTTCGGCTTTATTAATTTTTGTAATGAAATTATTTCTCAAAACACTTGTAATAACACCTTCTTCTTTTTTCGGTGTACGAATCGTTTCTCCATTCACCACAAAAATATTTCCTCGTAATGAACGTGCCATTTTTTTGTTTGCATTTAGCAAAATAATATCAGCATAATCATTCTCTAAACGATAGATTTCTGCAATATTTTCTTCTGGACGATACGTATTCACAAGTGAATAAAAAGCAGTATTGATTGCATAATCTTTGTACACATCAATCTCGTTTTCAGCTTGTAAAAACTCCCAATCATTTTCACTATTTTCGATAGAAATCAAATAATTGATGGATGCTTTTAGATAATCTTCCTCATCATTTCTGAAAGCAAAAAATTCTACTTTTCCTGATTTCGATTGATTTGCTTCTGCTAATAAATTGATTTGTTCTTGAAAAAATTCTGGTGTAAAATCCAACGGAATATTCATGCGGTAAATGCGCATAGAAGCCATTAGATTGAAATAATGATCTTCCCAATCAATAATTTCACCATTTACAAATCGTAAAATTTCTTTTACAGCATCACCATTACGAAAAGCTCTGTTCTGAATTCCTATTTCTGCATTTGCTTTTTCGACGATAACGCCACCTAAGTTAATTTTCAAAATAATAGATTTTAAACAGATCCTAAGATTTTTTTAAGATCTTCAATTTGACTTTCCCACAATTGTTTTGATTCTTCTACTTCGTCTTCATCAGCAAAATCTGTAATAACTAATGATACATCGTTCGTTAAATCGTCTTCTACAATTGTTAATTCGAAGAAATATTTTGTATCTTCATCATATTCCCATTGAAAGCGCACGTATCCATCTTGCTTAGATTTCATCAAAAATGCAGATTCTTCGTGTCCATCCCAAATAAAAGTATATTTTTCTCCACGAGAATTTACATTATCTGCAAACCATTCTGATAAACCTGAAGGGTTTGAAATATAGTTATATAGCAAAGACGGTGAAGACTTGATTGAAAATTCTACTTGATATTTCTTTTTTGGCATAATTCTATTTTATTGAAGTCGCAAGATATAAAATGAATTGTATCTACCAAAGAAAATCAAAATAAGTTTTGTTATAAAATCAAAAAAAAAATTACCTTTGCAAAAATTAAAATTTAGGCGAGGTAGCTCAGATGGTTAGAGCGCAGGATTCATAACCCTGAGGTCGGCAGTTCGATTCTGCTCTTCGCTACAAATGAAAAGCCCAAACAGATGATCTGTTTGGGCTTTTACTTAACTACTAAAACCTATACTAATCTAAATAACCTACTACTTGATAAGCTCTTGTTCCTCTGTTGTAAATTTTTTGGTACAAAACACCTCCAAATTCGTACAGATATTCTCCTCCATAATCTACTCTTTCATATCCTGCTGGTAAAGCATATACGATAGCACCTAGAGGAGCTTGAACTACTTCATAATAATTTCTATTAGGGCTGTAATAAACTCCTTCGTAGAAATAATATGGATTTCTATTACCAATATTAATTGTTACATAACCTACTGGTAAAATATTAATTCTAAATCCTACGTATGGCATATATCTCACATATCCATTGTTATAAGGACGATAGTAAATACCGTTGTTTCCGTAGAAATTATAACTGTTGTACGAATACTTGTTATAGTTTCTTACATTCACATTAGAAACTGGTCGGTTTCCTCTGTTGTATGAACTAGAATTTATACGAACTGGATTGTTGTAGAAATCTCTGTTTTTTAAACTCTCAGATCTGTTGCCTTGATTTCCTTGGCTATTTTCTCTGTTATTTCTACTATTATTCCAATCTTTGTTAGAACTTGGTCTACTACTTACAATCGCTGTATTGTTTCTATCTATACGTGTACTCGTTTCACGTTCTGTTCTATTTGTAGAGTTTTTCCAAGATTCATTCGTAGAATTACCGCGATCTATTCTTTCTGTTCTATTTCCTTCAATACGACTAGTTCTATTTTCTGTTCTAGCCATTTCAGAGCGTCCATTTCCTTGACTTCTTGAAGTTGCTTCTCTTGAAGAAGAACTTCTCTCACCACCTCTTTGACCTCTATCTTGAGCATTTACACCAACAGCTAACATGGCTGTAAAAGCTACTCCTAAAAGTGTAAATCTAATTTTTTTCATCATCCAACTTTTTAATAAATTAAGACATTTCTCCTAATACTATTTCCGTGCCATAATTATAAGTTTAAACCATAGAAAATGTTATAATAATCAAAATAATTAATAAGCTATTCAAATTCAAGGAATTGCATTAACAATTTTGTTTGACAATTTTGTTAAATATTTTTATTCCTGACATCGTTTGTATTGATTTGTGAATTGATTACTTTTGTTTTTAAGAAATTATATAAAATGATTGACGTTAAAAATGCTTACATCGCCTTTATTAGTTTACAAAAAGTTGGACATAAAGTTCGAGAAGAAGCTAACATTTTTGCCGATAAAACACTAGAATACGACGAATCTAAGGAAGAACAATTGGTTCCTTTCTTATTAAGTCCGTTCAAAAAAACGCTCGAAATTAATCGTTTCACGCATTATACAGAAAAGTTAGAATTTAATGTTTTGTATAATCAATGCAAGCAAATGTTTGATGAAGAAACAGATTTTATCGATTTTTCGCAAGAAGTTTTAAGTCATTTATACGAAAAATCATTGCATCCACAGATCAAAAGTGGTGAAGTTTTTATTGCGCTTTTCGAGAATATGATGTTCGACGGAATTCCTTGTCGTGGAATTGGAATTTATAAATTAGAGAATAAGAAAAAATTCTTGCGTTTCGACGAATCGCGTGGTTTAGATTACAACATTTGGAAAGGTTATAAGTTAGAAGGAATCGACAAAGCCTGTCTTATTCTTGATGCTTATCGCGACGAAGGTTTCCGCGTCTACTCTATCGATGATAAAAATGTGGAGTCAGAATATTGGAAGAAAAATTTCTTAGAAATTGATTTGATTAAGGACAACAATTACCATACGAAGAAATATATGGAGTTGATTACAGATTTCTCGAATGATTTTCTTTTGGATAAAACTGACAAAAAACAACAAGCAGAATTTATCTCAAATTCGATAAATGTGTTGAATTCGAATGAAGTTGTAACAAATGAAATTTTTGAAGATCAAGTGTTGAAACCTTTCGAAATTATTGACGAATTCAAAGAATATAAGAAAGATTACAGCGAAAATAATCGTGTTGAATTTGTAGAAGCTTTTGAAGTTTCGGTTCCAACTTTGATGAAAGAATCAAAGAAAATCAAAAGTGAAATTAAATTAGATACAAAGATTAACATCAAATTAGATTTGACAAATCCTGATGCAGCCGAAGAATATTTGGAACGCGGTTTTGACGAAGAAAAGAAAATGTATTATTATAAAGTCTACTTTAACTCAGAACAATAATAGTTAAATAATAATTACGAGCTCCAAAATTTTGGAGCTTTTTTATTTGATATACTTCTCAAAATCAGATTTATATTTCTCTGATAAATTAAACTCTTTCTTTCCTATTATTAAATGATTTTTCCCAAAAGAAGTCACTTTGTTGAAATTGACAATATGCGAACGATTAATCTGAATGAAATTTTCTGGTAAATTTTCTTTCATTTTTTTCAGTGTCATCAACGGAATATACGGTAACTCCTTTTCCTCAGAATATATTTTCAAATAATCTTTCATACTTTCGATATACAAAATAGACGAAAGCTTTATTTTCACTTGTTTTGCATCAATTTTAATAAAAATATCATCGTTTTGTTTCAATAAATTTTCAAGATTTTTTTGATGTTTTATTTTAGAAACTGTTCTTTCGAAATCTTCAAAACTATAAGGTTTAAGCAAAAAATCTGTTGCCGAAACTTTAAAACCTTCTATTGCATAATTGCTATAAGCAGACACAAAAACTATTGACGTTTTTACATTATTTTCTGACAACGATTTTACAAAATCAATTCCATTTAACTCTGGCATTTCAATATCCAAAAAAATACAATCAACTTGATTTTCAAGAAGAAATAATTGGGCAGATTGAGAAGAATTAAAACACGCAAGCAACTCTAAATCATCAGAATGATGAATAAAATTCTCTAATAATTTCAACGCTAAAGGCTCATCATCAATCGCTATACAGGTTAATTTCATTTCAACTTAATTTTTAGTAAACAATTGTAAACATTTGATTCTATCTTCACTACATATTCATAATTTGATGAATACATAATTTCTAAACGTTTTATCGTATTTTGAATTCCAATATTTTTAGAACGATTAACGCGTTTATTTTCAAAGATTTCATTTGTTGTTTCTAAAATTAATAATCCATTTTCAACTTTAATCTTCAAACAAATTTCACAATCTTTCGTCGTTGAAATTCCATATTGAAAAGCATTTTCTATAAACGTCAACAATATCATTGGTGCAATTTCTAACTCATTTTCAGAAGTAGAAATCTCAACTTTTAACGTTAAATTTCCTGGAATCCGAAAACGCATCAAATCAATATAATTCTCGATAAAACTAATTTCATCTTTCAGCAAAACTATATCATTTTGCTCTTCATTCAACACAAAACGCATCATTTTAGCCATTTTCTGAATTGCAATTCTCGACTTCTCAACTTCAAAATAAGTTAACGAATGAATCGTATTTAATGTATTGAAAAAGAAATGTGGATTAATTTGCGCTTTCAAAACACTTAATTCTGCTTTGGTTTTTTCTTCTTTCAACAAAAGTTTTTTCTTTTCTTCTTTGTTCCAATTTTTAATCAAATGAGATGAAATTCCAATCGCGAAAATAATTAAAGCAAAAATTGAAATATAAATCGAAATGAAAAATGAATTTTGCTTCGCATTTGTTGGCTGATTTGGATGTAATATTTGATGAAGTTTTTGATTTAATTGCAACATTTCTTCCACTTGATTCATTACAAGAATCAGAAAAATAGTCAAAATTATTAACGTTAAAATGTATAAAACACCGTTTTTTCTCCAACTAATTTTTGGCAATAAAAAACCTACATTCAAATAATACAATATCATTAAAAAGACAAGTAAAATTGCATGATAAACGTAGTGTTCTAGTGGTAAATTAATGCGATAGGTAAGCGGAAAAATGATGAAAAAGATAAATGCAATTCCGATCCATCCCAATAAATGGAAAATAAGAGGATATTTTTTTACGAAATCTTGCATCTTCAAAACTTTTAGCGAAGTAACGAAAAAGCTTTTGGAAAGTGAACTAATTTGGTCGTGAAAAATTTGTAGTTCGTCTAAAAAAATTGTCCAATTCCGTTGTGACAAATACTTTTGAATAAAAATTATTTCATGATGTCAATTAGTCAAATCGTCGTTTACGGCATGTTAATTTTATCAATATTTGCTCCTTTTATTGCTTTGTATGCGGTAAAATTAGTAAAACAAGGAAAATATGAGCAACATATAAAAGTTCAAAAAAACTTATTTTATGTTTGTGTTACAGGCGTTATTTTCTTGGAATTGACAATTCGTTTTTCTGGAGGTTCTGGTAGTTTGGTAAAAGTGAGTCCATATTTAGCGACAACATTTTTTCATACCACACTTTGGTCGCATATTATTGGTGCTGTTTTAACGTATATTGTTTGGGCTTTTACAATTTTCAAATCAAAAAATCAAAATAAGAAAAAACAATTACCTGGAAGATTTTCAACGATTCATCGCAAGTTGGGTTATATTGTAATTATCGGACTTTTTTATACAGGAATTACAGCTTTGATGGTTTGTACAATGGCTTTTTTCTTGTAATTAATTCAATTTTAAAATACATTGATGATTCAAAATCTCAAAACCTTTTTTCAGCCAAAAGCCTTTTGCAGATTGATTTTCAGCTGTAAATTCTAATTCAATATAGGCTTGATCGTTCAAGAAATTTATCGCTTCTTTAACTAATTTAGAAGCGATATTTTGATTGCGATAATTTGCATCAATATACAACGAATCTATTCTTCCTTTTGATTTAATAGCAAAATATTTCGGACGAAGATGTTTCGAACAAATAATATATCCCGCCAACTGATTTTCTATTTCGTCTACAAATACTTTTATGTTTTGTTGTTGTAAAATTCCTTTGAAAAAATCATCAATATCATGTTTGTAAGTCAAATCTATCTGATACAACGCATTAAACTCTTGATGATGTTGTAACAATTTTATCATCATTCTTTTCAATTCAGGAATATCATTTTCTACGGCAATTCTTATCATATCTAAAAATAAAAAAATCCAGTTAAAAAACTCTAACTGGATTTATTAAAACTATTGTTTATCTAATTTTATTTTGTCTTGACCTTGTTGCAATTGATACAACTCTATAATATCCTCAATCGGATAATTGAACCAATCGACTTGTTTTTTGATTTTAGAATTTTGATCTAAATACAAATATGTCGTGAATTTCATTGCTGGAAATTTCATTCCATTGTATGTATAAGGCGAAAATTCTCCGTTTGCAATAATCATCGAATCGTTAGAAAATAATTCATTTACTTTCAATAATTTATTGTTTTCATATTGCATTGTTTGATCACTCCAACGAATAATATCATTCAATAAATGACGCGGATCTACCGTAGAACCTCCTGAATATTGCGCCACATTTTCATATACCAAACTATCGTTGTAAAAAGATAACATTTTTTTATAATCTTTTCGAGATGAATAATTTTCGAAAAAACGTTTTCCTAATTCATCATTTTTACTGGCTGAAGAAGAATTACAACTTACTAAAAAAGTAATTGCAATAAGACTTAAAATCCACGTAAATTTTATTTTCATTTATCTGAAATTCTTGTTAAATAATTTTCACCATTATCATCAGCCATTCCATCTTCATTGAGAATCATAATCTCCGAATTGTCTGACCAACGTAAAAATTGAAAAGGTAATTTTTTCTTTTTTGAATCGATTTCCATCAACGATCCATCGTCTTTTTTGAACAATTCTCCATCATAAGATTGACCTTTGTACTCAGCAGTAAATTTGTCATCTGCTAATTTCAGAACGATTTTATCTCCAAAATATTTTCCTTCAAAAACTCCTTTGTAAATAAGCGTTTCGCTCGTAAAAACAGAATTTTTCTCTAAAGACAATACATCTTCATGCGACAAACCATCCGAACTTTTATCAACTTCTACATTATCCTTTTTACATGAAAATAAAAAGAATTGGCTGATAAATAGAAGAAAGACAATTTTTTTCATCTGAGATGAATTATTTTTTCACGAATTGCTCAACGTCTTTTCTAGAAATTGGATTATCACCCAAAATCAATAAACGTTCAACAACATTTCTCAACTCACGAATATTACCTGTCCAATCCAATTCTTTCAGCGCATCATAAGCCGAATTATCAAAAGATTTTTGACTTGTTGTATCTTTTACAAAATGTTCTACCAACAAAGGAATGTCATCTTTACGATCATTAAGCGCAGGAACATTAATAATAATTACCGCCAAACGATGGTATAAATCCTCGCGAAAACGACCTTCTTCAATCTCTTTTCGTAAGTCTTTATTTGTTGCCGCAATCACACGAACATTCACATTAATTTCTTTCTCAGAACCAACTGGAGAAACTTTTCCTTCTTGTAGCGCGCGCAAAACTTTTGCTTGAGCAGAAAGACTCATATCCCCTATTTCATCTAAGAAAATTGTTCCTTCATTTGCCAATTCAAACTTACCTTGCTTGTCTTTAACAGCTCCTGTAAACGAACCTTTTACGTGACCAAATAACTCACTTTCAATTAATTCAGCAGGAATTGCCGCACAATTCACTTCAACCAAAGGTTTTACATTACGATCACTTTTTTCGTGTAAATGATGTGCAACCAACTCTTTTCCAGTTCCATTTGGACCAAGAATCAATACGCGAGCGTCTGTAGCAGCCACTTTATCAATGATTTGTTTCACTTCTGCAATTGCAGGAGCATCACCAATCATTTCGTATTTCTTCGCAACTTTTTTCTTTAATGCTTTATTTTCTTTCTTCAATTCTTTATTTGAAGACATCAACGATTTACGGTCTAAAGCATTGCGAACAGTCGTCAATAATTTATTAAGATCTGGAGGTTTTGGAATAAAATCGTACGCACCTTTTTTGATTGCATCAACAGCCAAATCAACATCTCCGTGCCCCGTAATCATCACCATTGTTAGGTCTGGATTATATTCCATCGCTTCTGACAAAACCTCCATTCCATCTTTCAATGGCATTTTTATATCACTTATAATTAAGTCGTATTCTTTTTCTTTTATTTTTTCAAGCCCAACAGCTCCGTTTTCAGCTTCATCCACATTCCATTTAGGATTTTCGTCCATTAAAATGCTTTTCAAAACGTTGCGGATTGCCTGTTCATCTTCGATTAATAAGATATTTGACATCGTTTAGATCGTTTATTTTTATAAATTAAAATAGACTCAAAGATAATTGAAATTATTATTTTTGAGTCTACTTTTGATATAGATTTTAATACTTTTTTTAAGATGTTTTCACTTTTCGTGCATTTTCTAAACCTAATTCTTTAATAGAAACTTCTCTCATTTCTATTTTTCGAATTTTTCCTGAAATAGTCATTGGAAATTCTTGTACAAATTTCCAATATTTAGGACGTTTGAAATGAGCGATGGATAAACAATAAGCCTTCAATTCGTCTTCGGTTATAGTAATACCATCTTTCACTTTCACCCAAGCCATTACCTCTTCTCCGTATTTGATACTTGGAACACCAATAATTTGAACATCAGAAATTGATTCATGTTCGTACAAAAAATCTTCAATCTCTTTTGGTGAAATATTTTCTCCTCCTCTAATGATAATATCTTTAATGCGTCCAGTAATATTAATGTAACCATCAACATCCATTGTCGCTAAATCACCGGTATGCAACCAATTATTCTCATCAATAACTTGTGATGTCGCTTCCGGATTATTCCAATATTTTTGCATGACCGAATAACCTCTTGTACAAAATTCTCCTGCAATTCCGCGAGGTAAAATATCTCCTGTTTGCGGATCAATAATCTTAATTTCTAAATGGTCTTGAACCGTTCCAACCGTCGAAACTTGCTTTTCTAAAGGCGTTCCAATAATGGTTTGTGTAGAAACTGGCGAAGTTTCTGTCATCCCATAACAAATCGAAACTTCTTTCATATTCATTTTAGCTTGCACTTTCTTCATGATTTCAATCGGACAAGGCGAACCAGCCATTACACCTGTTCTCAAAGATGTTAAATCGAAACGATCAAAATTTGGTAATTCTAATTCCGCAATAAACATCGTCGGAACTCCGTAAAGTGATGTACATTTTTCGATTTCGACTGCATTTAATGTTTTTGCTGGATCAAAACTATCCGAAGGAATCACCATACAAGCGCCATGCGAAGTACATGCCATATTGCCGATTACCATTCCAAAACAATGATAAAACGGAACAGGAATACAAACACGATCACGATGTGTATAATTTAATCGAACACCGATAAAAAATCCATTATTCAATAAATTATGATGCGTTAAAGTTACACCTTTTGGAAAGCCAGTTGTTCCCGAAGTATATTGAATATTTACAGCGTCATCAAACTGAACAGCTTGCTCTATTTGATGAACTTCTGAAGTCGAAATTTCTTCTCCTTCGATCAAGAAATTATCCCAATTTTCTTCAAAAATGATAATATGTTTTAGTGATTTCGCATTGTCTTTTACATTGTTCAACATCACTTTATATTCACTTGTTTTGAAACTTAAAGCAGCGAAAACAGCCGAAATTTCTGCTTGATTTAATACAAACTCGAGTTCATTTTCGCGATAAGCAGGATTCAAATTAACCAAAATCATTCCCACACGAGCCGTTGCATATTGTAACAACGTCCATTCTGCACGATTTGGCGCCCAAATACCTACGCGATCACCTTTTTGCAAACCAATAGCAATCAATGATTTTGCAATTTGTTCAGTTTGTGAATAAAACTCTGTGTACGTCGCTCTATAATTTTGATCAACGCAAACCAAAGCCTCTTGCTGCGGATATTTTGCAACTGTATTTCGTAAATTTTCGCCAATCGTTTCTCCTAAAAGAGGATATTGTGATGCCCCACTTGAGTATGATAAGTTAGAAATGATGTGCTTATATTCTATGTTTTTAAAATTACTTTCCAACTCAAACTTAGCAACGATTTTCAGGAAAATAAATTTATCAGATACAAGATTCTAAATTTCTAAAAGAATCGTATTTTTTTATTAAAATCGGAAATAAATTCAAAAAAATGAAGGTTTATTTTTAACAAATACTTAAAATAACTCCATCAAATTATCCTTAAATTGTAAAAAATTACTGAAAAATGAATACAATAAACGACGACAATTATAATTATACTTCTATTTACGATGGAATAGAAGTTGTAGATGCTTTACAGACACGTATTGCTGATATCAAGAAAACATTAATAATTGTAACAGAATTAGATAAATGGGATTATGCGTACGCAGATGGAAAATGGACTATCAAAGAAATGATACAACATTGTATAGATTGTGAACGTATTTTTTCTTATCGTGCGCAACATATTGCGAGAGAAGATTCTCAAACATTAAATTTCTTCGATGAAAATGCCTATGTATTGACTTCAAATGCAAATGAAAGAAAGCCTGAAGAATTGATAAAAGAATGGACAAATTTGATGAAAGCAACTTACTTTCAGTTTGAATCTTTTAATGATCAAACTTTAAACAAAATAGGAAAAGTTGGTAATCGAGAGTATTCTGTTGAGAAAATCGGTTATGTAATGGCTGGTCATTCCATCCATCATATGAATGTAATTAATGAACGATATTTATAAAAAAAGTCAGCTTCTAAAAAGCTGACTTTTTTATTTCGGCATCACATTATAAGTTGGATCTTCTTCGATATTTACCTCAATAACGCTTTTTGCATTTTCTAATAATCGAATAGAATCTTTACTCAAATGTCGCAAAATTACAATTTTATCTTGTTGTGCATATTTAGATGTAATAATATGTAAAGATTCAATTGCACTCATATCAACTATTCTACTCTCTTTCAAATCTATAACAATTATTCTTGGATCAGAATTAATTTCAAATTTCTCTAAAAAAGTAGAAGTCGAACCAAAGAAAAGTGGTCCATAAATCTCATATATTTTTCGTCCATTTTCATCAACAAATTTACGTGCTCGAATACGTTTAGCATTATCCCAAGCAAAAACCAAAGCCGAAACGATAACACCTACAAAAACAGCCAAAGCAAGGTTATGTAACACAATCGTGATAATCGCCACCAAAATACTTACAAACACATCCGATTTTGGCATTTTTGTTATTAATTTAAAAAATCCCCATTTAAAAGTCGAAATCGCAACCATCATCATTACACCAACAAGTGCTGCCATTGGAATTTTCTCAATCACTGGAGCACCAATTAGAATAATAATCAAGATTGTAATTGCACCAATTGCTGGTCCTAATCTCGAACGAGAACCTGCATCTAAATTAACAAATGTCTGAGCAATCATTGCACAACCTCCCATTCCACCGAAAAAACCATTTGTAATATTTGCAGCACCTTGCGCCAAACATTCTTTATTCGACGAACCTTTCGTTTCAGTCACCTCATCCACCAAAGTAAGCGTTAGCAAAGTTTCAATTAACCCAACCGAACCCATAATAATCGAATAAGGCAAAATAATTTTCAAGGTTTCTAACGTAAACGGAACACTCGGAATATGAAAACTTGGCAGTTCTCCTTTGATACTCGCAATATCACCAACAGTCTTTGTATCAATATGAAATCCGATTACCAATAGAAAAGTCACAAGAATTGCAACCAAAGAAGCTGGAATAATTTTCGTTAATTTCGGAAAGAAATAAACTATCAGAACTGTAATTAGCGTCAATCCAGCCATCGTATAAAAAGGTGTACCACTCAACCAACTCGTTATTCCATTCGTAGTTGATTTGAATTGTTCTATTTGTGACATAAAAATAACAACCGCCAAACCATTTAGAAAGCCATACATAACAGGTTGAGGAATTAAACGAACAAATCTTCCTAATTTGAAAACACCAACTACTATCTGGAAAACTCCTGCTAAAGCAACCGCAGCAAAAATATATTGCTCACCATACGTAGCATTCAACGCGATTAAAGTGATAACGGTAGCACCTGCTCCACCCGCAACCATCGCTGGTCTTCCTCCAAAAACCGCCGTTACAATTCCCATGATAAATGCACCATATAAACCTATTAAAGGTGATAAACCAGCTAAAATTGCAAACGAAAGCGATTCAGGAATCATTGTCATAGCAACAGTTAAGCCGGCTAATATTTCGTTTTTATAATTTATTTTTTGATTGAATTTTAAATATTCAGCAATCGACATCAGAAGTTTTATTTCATGCAAAAGTAACAATTACTACGCATCTAAAATTAGTAAAAAGCTAGATTAAATATCAAATTACATACTAATCATTGAAGTAATTTTATAATTGTTAAATATTTCTTAATAAATATTTAACAATTAAGATATATAGCAAGTGTATTTTTGACGAAATTTAATTTCTAATGAAACATCTTTTAAAACTCTCCTTATTCATTCTAGGTCCATTCGTTTTGGCTCAAAGCGGTGTTATCTCAGGAAAAGTTGTAGATTCTAACGATCAATTTTCGTTACCAGGAGCTACAATTCGCATCGAGAATTCCAATAAATATACTGTATCTGACCAAAATGGTAATTATCAATTTCTAAATCTTACGCCTGGTATTTATACCATTTATATTGATTATTTAGGATACGAAACCATCTCAAAACAAATAGAAGTTACCGAAAATAAAACAGCTGTTATTGATTTTTCTCTAAACGCAGGTTACAACGAACTAAATGAAGTTGTTATAGTTGGAGATTATTTAAAAGGACAAGCAAAAGCATTGAATCAACAAAAAAATAACGGAAATATTACCAATATTATTTCTTCAGATCAAGTTGGTCGTTTTCCCGATTCTAACATCGGAGATGCGTTAAAACGTGTCACTGGAGTTACAATGCAAAACGATCAAGGTGAAGCTAGAAATATTATCATTAGAGGTCTTTCGCCTGAATTAAACTCAGTCATGTTGAATGGTGATCGTATTCCGTCTGCCGAAGGTGATAACCGAAATGTACAAATGGATTTGATTCCTGCAGAGATGATTTCATCTATAGAAGTGAACAAAACTTTGACGCCAGATATGGATGCAGACGCAATTGGTGGAGCTGTAAATTTGATTACGCGTGCTGTTCCAAACAAAGAGCGTATTTCTATAACGGCTTCTGGTGGTTATGCACCAATTCGCGAAAAAGGCTTGTACAATTCAGCTTTTTTATATGGAAATAGATTCTTTGACAAGAAATTAGGTGTGGTTGTTTCAGGAAGTTATCAGGTTCAAAATTTTGGTTCGGATAATATCGAAGCAGTTTGGGACAAAGATGAAAATAAAACCTATTTGTCACAATTTCAGATTCGTAAATATGACATTCAACGCGTAAGAAGAAGTGCGTCTTTTTCGGCAGATTATAAGTTTAATGAAAACAATAGAATTGATCTTTCTGCTATTTACAATTGGCGTGACGACCGAGAAAATCGTTATAGAGTAACTTATCGCGATTTAGAATTTGATGAAAAAACAGGAACTTACAAAGGAAATATACGTCGCCAAACAAAAGGTGGAATTGATAATAACCGCAATAAAAATACGCGTTTAGAAGATCAACGTGTTTACAATGTTTCGTTACGAGGAGAGCATTTATTATCACCAAAAATGGATATGGATTGGGCTGTTTCTTACTCAAAAGCGAGCGAAGACAGACCAAATGAGCGCTACATTGATTATCGTGCAAAAGGTGTTACGTTTAATGAAGATTTATCTGATGCAAAATATCCAAATGTAACAACAACTTCTGCAGAAGATTTGACCAAATTCAAAGTTAGTTCGTTATCAGAACAGCACAATTATACAGATGAAACAGAATTTGGTGCAAAGCTTAATTTCAGAGTTCCCTTAAGTGTTATCCCAAATCAGAAAGGACGTTTACGTTTTGGTGGTCGCCTTCGATTGAAAGACAAAGAGCGCGAAAATATTTTCTATTCGTACGAAAGCATAGATGGAATGGGAAATTTGAGTACTCAAAATCCTGTAAATTGGTCAAGCAATCGTTTCAATGCTGGTAAAAAATATCAAGCTGGATATTTCTATTCAAATCATCAATTAGGAAATTTAGATTTAAACAATACAAATCTATTCAAATCTAACTTAGAGCCTTCTAAATATCTAGCCTCTAACTATAAAGCGAAAGAATATATTTCGGCAGGATATATTCGTTGGGATCAAGATTTATCATCTAAAACATCTTTAATAGTTGGTGTTCGTATCGAAAATACTTCGATAGATTATACAGGGAATTATGTACAAGATGAAGAAGATTTAATTGGAGAAATCAAGCACAAAAACGATTATACCAATGTTTTACCAAGTCTTTCTTTGAAACATAAATTTACAAATGATTTTATTCTGAGAGCAGCTTTCACAACAAGTATTGCACGACCAAATTATTACAGTTTAGCGCCTTTTGTAAGTGTTTTGAAAGAAGATGCAGAGCTTTTTGCAGGTAACCCAAATCTGAAAGCGACCTATGCCATGAATTATGATTTGATGGTTGAAAACTATTTCGAAAATATCGGAATTGTTTCGGGAGGATTTTTCTACAAAAAATTAAACGATTTCATCTATACCTACAAAAACAATACATTTACAACAAATGATTTCCAAACGCTTTTTCCTGACATAGCAAACCCAGTTCCTGCTGGAGAAAATTGGAAAATGACACAAGCTAGAAATGGAGATCACGTGAATGTTTTCGGATTTGAGGTAGCATTTCAGCGTCAATTAGATTTTATTCCAGGCGAATTTTTCAAACATTTGGGAATTTATCTTAACTATACATACACCGATTCAAAAGCGAAAGGAATTACCAATGAAGATGGTGATTTGAGAAAAGATCTTGATTTACCTAAAACAGCTCCACACATGTTCAATGGTTCGTTAGCATTCGAGAACAAAAAGTTTTCTGCACGTGTTTCGGTTAATTATACTGCCGCTTATTTAGACGAGATTGGTGGAAATGCTTTCGAGGATAGTTACTATGACAAACAATTATTTTTAGATGCAAATGCGTCGTATAAATTCTCGAAGCAATTACGAATTTTTGCAGAAGCAAACAATTTAACAAATCAACCTTTACGTTACTACCAAGGAGTTTCGAGTCAAACAATGCAACTCGAATATTATCAACCACGTTTTACTTTAGGTCTAAAGTTTGATTTCTAAACAATTATGAAAAAAATATTCATCACATTATCACTCTTCACTATTCTATTTTCTTGTGAATCCTCTAAACTGGCTCCAATTCCTACAAATGCAGTAAAACCAACTGTTACAACACAGCAAACACCAAATGATACTGATGATCCTGCAATTTGGATCAATTATCAGAATCCAGAAAAATCACTTATTATTGGAACAGACAAACAAGAAGAGACGGGCGGTTTATATGCCTATGATTTGAATGGTAAAATCGTGAACCAAATCGTTCCACTTAATCGTCCAAATAATGTAGATGTAATGTACGGTTTTCCTCTGAATGGAAAAAACATTGACATTGCAGTGCTTACCGAACGTGCAAACAATAAAATTAGAATTGTTTCGCTTCCAGATTTTAAATTGATTGACAATGGCGGAGTCGAAGTTTTCAAAGACGAAACATTACGAGACCCAATGGGAATTGCGCTCTACAAAAGCAAAAACAACAAGTTTTATGCAATCGTTGGTCGTAAAGACGGTGTAAGTGGCGAATACCTACATCAATATGCATTAGAAAACAAGAACGGAAAAATAGAAGCAACTTTAGTACGCAAATTTGGAAATTATTCGGGTAATAAAGAGATTGAAGCCATTGCTGTTGATGAAGAATTAGGCTTTATTTATTACGCTGACGAAACAGCAGGAATTAGAAAATATTATGCTGATCCAGAAAAAGGAAACGAAGAAATTGCATTTTTTGGGCAAAAAGATTTTAAACGCGACCACGAAGGAATTGCAATTTATAAAACCAATGCAACAGATGGCTATATCTTAATTTCGGACCAACAAGCAAATTATTTTAATGTATACAAACGACAAGGTGAAGCTTCAAATCCGAATGAACACAAATTGATTGCTAAAATCCCAGTTTCTACTATCGAATGTGACGGAGCTGATGCAATTAACTTCAATTTTGGAACTAAATTCCCAAAAGGTTTCTTTGTTGCCATGAGTAACGGTAAAACATTTCAAGTTTATGATTGGCAAATCATTCAAAACGAAATTGATAAACAAGCGAAATAATTAGACATTTAAACATAAAAAAATCCGAGTTGTTGACTCGGATTTTTTGGTTTTATGTAATCACATGTTTTGATAAAATGATGCTATCTATTATCTTAATTTGCGATGTAATAAAAGAATTCATCATCTATTTTTTTTGAAATCATTATTTCAAAAAGATGACTATTCATTTCAATATTTTTTGTTTTGGAAAAATAAAAACCATAAGAATTATCCGTAAATCCATCTATTAAAAAGAAAATTCCATTTTCAGTTTTTACAATTGAATAGATATTAATCTCAATCATCTTTTCTAAAATTTGTTTTTGAAGAGAATCAAAATTATATTTCTTTTCAATTTTAACTTTTGTTGAAATCGGAAAAGGTGATTTGTCTGGTATTATAAATGACCAATAAGAATCATTTTCTTTAAAAATGTTATCAATTCTTTGTAATGTATTTTGATTTAGAAATAATTGATTTTTACTTTTTCCAATTAATGATACTAATGTTTTAAATTTATTGATATTGTCATTCAAAAATGTAATATTTGAATTTTCATCAGTTTGTCCCTGTCTTAAGAATTGATTCGGTTTATCTCTTGCTTCAAATTCTGTTAATCCATATCGTTGTGAAAAACCACCCCAAAAGAAATTTGTAACTTCACTTGACGTTCTAATTGATTCTAAAGCCCATATCTTTTCATATTTAATTGGTCTTATATCCCATTTAGAAAAAGGTTTAGAAAACTCTAGATAAGTTTCAATTGCAATTTTATTATTTACAGTTATACTATCCAAGTAATTAAATAATTCTAAATCATATTTTTCAGTTTTGTTTAAATACTCTTGACTTAATAGTGAAATTGATAAAGCGGAGAAAAATATTGTAAAAATCTTTTGCATAGAATTTGGAAAGTTTCTGATTATCTAAATTAAACAAAATACTTAAACAAATCAGTATAATATTGTTGATTTGATTGATAACTTAATTCAAATCCGTCGTTTTTATCCAACCTTTCGTTATTCTATTTCCGTAAAATGTACAATAAGCCCAATTGCCTTCTATCCTATCAATGCTCACAAAGTCATTTTTAACTAAATAAGCTTTCAGTTTTTTATTTTCTAATTTCTCCGAATAAAAATAGGTTTTATCTGTCACCACATATTTTATTTGCTTCCATTCAGTTTGGTTCATCATATTAAACAAGACAGGCTCATCGGCAAAATGTTGAACATTCCAGCAACCTCCATGTTCACTAGAAAGCTTAATTCTTATTGCTTTCTCTCCAATAATTTCTATTTCTCCCTTTATTGCATCTTCTTTTTTATCTTCAGGATAATATGTCAATACAACAAATTTGTTATTTGTAACCTGCCCTTCTATGTAAAATATATATGAAAAATTAGGCCTGCTTGTTTTTTCATTCCAACCTGTGTAATCTTCAAAATAACCAGTTAGCTTTTTTGTTTTTTGGTCAAATGCTAATTTAAATCCAAATTCGTATTCTCCAGATTCTATAGTCTGACCAAACAAAAAATTTGACATCAAAAAAAGAGCAATTGTGATTAATATAGTTTTCATATAGCTTAGGATATTATTGTAAAAAGAAAATGACTACAAACTATCATTTATAACCATTCTTCTTCAACAATTCTAAATAATTAATCGTGTCAAAATCTAATTCTGATTGTTTATGATGTTCGCAATTGTTTACGATTATTGGAAATTGATTCATCGTATCCGCATCAGTCATAAGCGAATATGTAGGTTTTTCATTCATATAAGTTTCCTCAAAAATGGCTATTTTTTTATTCTCATCAATAAGGTAAATCTTAATCTTCCAATCCTCAGAACCCTTCAACTCAAATTCATATTTGTTTGAATCTACTTTCTTTTGTGATACAATTTTATTTGCAAAAGGTCCTTCCATCGTCCAATTAACTAAAGCCGAGTCATTTATTGCAATTTGATGATTAAGAAAATCACACGATTTATATACATAATAGTCGTTTTTGTACCTATGAAGTTGAATCCAATTCTTTATCTCCAAAATAGGTTTTTGAGATTGAAATGTAGCACCTTCCTCTTTCAATTTATTGTAAGAAAAGTTATAAGTATCATCATTCAAATAATTATAATTAAAATAAGAAACCTTCTTATAATCAACACTATTCTTGTTATTATCGTTATAAATAGATTGCTTACTACCTAATTTTTTGTCTTAGAAAATAAAAATAGTATCAGATGTTGTGCGTAGAATTTCATTCTCAGTAGTATTTTTATAACAAGAAAAAATCGTAAATAAAATCGAAGAAAGATAAAATAGTATCAGATGTTGTGCGTAGAATTTCATTCTCAGTAGTATTTTTATAACAAGAAAAAATCGTAAATAAAATCGAAGAAAGATAAAATACATGTTTCATTGACGCATTTTTTAAGGTTGTAGATGTTTAAAAAAGTATTCATAAGATTTAGTCAATACTCTTTCATTTACACTAATTTAAAGAAAAAAACAATATAAATAGCGATGACTAAATATTTCTACTTTTTCTATTGTACTTTAAATCCCATATTTTATTAATATAATGTAAATGTTTACGCAGTTTTTATTTGAACTGGGATATTCTGTATTTTACTTCTTCATTGGAATGATAATTTTCTTTATGTTTTTTTCCTATATTAAAACTTTCTTCATCGAAACAACTAACAATTGCTTCAATCAATGCTTTTCCATAAGTATGTTTTCTATAGCTATCAATAACATGAAAACCCGCAAATGTAATTTCAAAAATAAAATCTAAGTCATCTCCCTTTAAAGCAGACATATAAGAACTAATAAAATCAGCATATACTTTTAGTTCTTCAATATGAATTTGATAAAGTTCTTTTGGGAAAATTCTTTCATCTACATTCCAATCTATATTTGAAGTATAAGAAGAAAAATCTTTATTTACTTCATTTTTATAATTTTCTAATTCATAAATATTAAGCTCAATGAATCCATATCTGTCATGCCCCATCCATTTTTGCATTCCGTGACGCTTTTTTAAATCCCAATTAATAATTTCGTCATTTATTGAGAATAATCTTCTAGAATTATAAATCTGTCTGTTAATTCTTTCCATTTTGTAGAGTAAGAGTATTGATATAAAATTGAGTACAACGGAAAAAGTATTGACTAAATACAGGCTTTCAAAAAACTAAAAGTTCAGACCAAGCCAAGCCGATGCTTTTTCAGATTCTCTAAAATAAGAAAAATACTATATAAAAAACAACACTACGTAATTAGCTCAATTTTTTCTCTTGTACACATATTAACTGTGATTTTTTATTTCATCCCAACTTTTTAATTTTAGTTGCGTTTCTTCTTCTAAAATTTTAAAAAATCTACTCATAACCCAAGAATTTGGATAATTACCACAAGTAAATTCATTTATATTCATTCTTTTTCTTAGAAGAACTCTATCCCAAGTTTCAAAATTGTTTCCCGAAATTATTTGTGATTTATATGAATTAATAAAAGCCAATATTTTCTTTTCTTCTTCGGTCAAAATTTGCTTTGCCCTTTCTTTAAAAAATATAGCACCATCTATATAAGCTCGAATACTCGAAACTCCACGGATACAAAACAATTCAGGTCGTTCGCTTATTGCTTTTATTTGATCAATATCCAAAATCACTTTATCCTTCTCAACGATAGTAGAATATTCAATCGGATATGCTTTTTCATACTCAAATAGCAATGAATAAAATTTCAAAAAAAGTTCTTTTTCATCTTCCACACCAAAACCTAATGCCCAAGTCCAATTTTCGCTTAACGCAAGTTTAATCGAAGTCTTATTCTCTACAAACTCTCTAAAGCTCGGCATTTTTGCAAAGTCCTTATTTTCAAAATTTTTCTCCTCAATATTCTTTTCAAAGTTATTCCACATAAAACAATATAAAAGATTAAAATTTCTTTGTCCAATAAACGGATAAGGGTTATCATATATCTCTTTTAAGAGTTCTATTTCATGAATTGTTCGCATAAAATTGTTGTTAAGAGAAAAAGTATTATAAACTACATACAAAATTGTAAAATCTCAAAAGCAGCGGCGTGTAAATATTACAAATCTTTCTATTATACCTATAATTCCGCATTTTGCTAAGACAATTTTAGATGCAGCCATTTTAATTAGGACTTTTTTCTCGTTCTTTTATTCGTTTTTCTTGATATTCATTAATTTTTTTTACAGCATCCATAGTCAAAACAAATAGATTGTCTGTGTTAATATTCCAAATACTCATGTAATTTTTTGAAATCACGTTGTGTTGTTTCCAGCCAGTTGCTTTTCCATATAACATTAGCGTACAGATATCTGTTGCAGTAATAAAATCTCCTGTATCTGGCAAATGAGAATGCATAGTCATTTCAACTTCATCACCTTTTTTGTAATTGATTGGAATTATATTTTTGTGAAGAGCTTTAGCTGATTTTAAGTTGTTTTTTTTGTCAAATGTTAAAAGATAATCATTACCAAAGATAATAACACCATTCACTGAAGGTCCAGTTAATACGTATACTTTATTTTCTTTTTTATCAATCAATGGTATTAAATTCAAATTTGTATTTTGATAAGTTTTGAAAATCGTATCATTTTGAATGATATTTAATGCTTTATTTCTAAGCAAATAAATTTCACTTTCTCCTTGTGTTAAATATCTTTCAGTTAAATCAATATTTGCTTTTTCTAAATTAAAAGTATCATCAAATTTGATTGTTCCAATAATTTTTGGAGTTTCAGATTTTGAGAAAAAAACGTTAATATTTTCATCATTTTGAGTATAGGAAAAATAACCACCTATATTATCTCTATTTTGATACTTAGACAAAAATAAATCAGTTCCATGCCATGATGACATTTCCGATTTATAAAGTCGCTTTCCCTCTTCAATAATAGGTTTAGTTAATTTTTCAGTATTTTGACTATACGTTTTTATACAAATTAATAGTGACAAAAAATAGATAACTCGTTTCATTCGTGCGGTTGTTTTATGTTGTAACTAATGTTGTTTTTACGAAGTAAAATATAGTATAGTTTCGTGAAATATCCCTATGTCTACATTTCGTAAAATGTAAAACGAATTTACAAAAAAATCACAATCAAACCCTTTGTTGTGAAATTAAAATATCCCAAATTTCCTCCCACTTTCATTCGTGTTTTCTTCGACCGTTCTTCGACGAGAATGCCGTTTTTCCGAAGATTTGTCGAACAATGGTCGAATGATGGTCGAACAAGCTAAAAATCGACCAAAAACACGAATCTTATCTACCTATGATGAATAGAGGTTTNNGTGGACAGAAGCGGACAAATGTGGACACAAAATGGCGTTTTTGTAAATCGTGTTGTTTCTGTTGCTAACTTTATGAATATTAACAATAAAAACTTGCAATTATGGCAGAAATTAAAAAAGGAATCCTTGGTGGATTCTCAGGAAAAGTGGGAACTGTAGTAGGCGTTAATTGGCGTGGCAAAGACATTATTCGCAGTTTACCAAAAAAATCGAAAAAGCGACCTACTGATTTGCAATTGATGCAGCAGATCAAATTCAAGAAAGTGATTGGTTTCTTGCAACCAATTCGTCCAGTTCTTAATCTGTATTTTGGGAATAGAGTTGGGTTAAAATCGCGCTACAACATTGCGACGTCTTATACGCTGAGCAATGCATTGGACATGGTGAATGATTTGCCTGTTATTGTGTTGGAGCGTGTGTTGGTATCAAAAGGTGATCTGGTTGGCTTTTTGCAACCTACGATAGATACGGCTGGTGGGGATACTTTCCAAATGAATTGGGAAGATAATTCTGGGCAAGGCAATGCGCAGCCTTCGGATCTTGTGAATGTTATTTGCTATTGTGAAGAACTAAATTCGTTTGAAGTATTTCAAAATATTGAGAATCGTAATTCTATGATTATAGATATTGCTTTACCAACCTATTACAATGGCAAAAAGGTTAACTTTTGGGCGTTTCTGAATAGTGAAACAAAGGCGATGGCGAGTACCAGTATCTACCTTGGCGAGCATACAGTTGTATAAGGATAGTCATGAAATGCAGTTTGTTGATTGGAGTGATTTTTCGGTACAATACTTTAATTAACGACGTAGAAGAATGAAGAAAAATTGTATCGAAAATAGAATTTTATCTTCTAAAACCTTATTCTCGATACAAAATTCTAAAAGAATTTCACTCGAATTGACGGTTTAATTGCTAAAATTATCAAAATGCACAACGGATAACGTTAAAAATATTTTAGCCCGTATGATTTTTAAAATCTTTAATGATACAAATTACCTCAACATTAAAATCATCTTCGTATCTTCACATTTCAAACAACAAATAATGAAATTCGTTACTTTCTTAGAAAATCAGCAAGAAAAAGTAGGTCTTGTTTGGCAAGATGCTATCTATGATTTGACAAAAATTAATCACAACTTACCTTCTACTCTAATCGAAATCTTAGCAGATGACGAGTTTTCACTATTAATCTGTCAACAGATTACACACGAAATTTCACGTGGTGAATATAAAAATACGGTGGTAAAAGAACCACAAATTTTAGCACCAATACCTCATCCAGCAAGTTTTAGAGATGCGTATGCATTTCGACAACATGTAGAAACTTCTCGCTTAAACAGAGGTTTGGATATGATTCCTGAGTTTGATCAATTTCCTGTATTTTATTTTTCTAATCATCAAGCTATTCAAGGTCTAGGAAAAGTTTATGCAATGGAAAAACATTTCGATCGAATGGATTTTGAACTTGAGGTGGCTATTGTCATCAAAAAAGAAGGCATCAATATCAAAGCAGAAAATGCGGACGAATATATTGGTGGTTTTATGGTTTTAAATGATTTGAGTGCACGTGCATTACAAATGGAAGAAATGAAACTGAATCTTGGTCCAGCAAAAGGAAAAGACTTTGCTTCTATGTTTGGTCCATATCTAGTCACTCCAACCGAAATCGAAAAATATAAAGTTGAGCCTAAAGAAGGACATATTGGAAATTGCTATGATTTAGAAATGTCTTGTTCTGTTAATAATATCGAAGTTTCTCGTGGAAATTTCAAAGATATGCATTGGACTTTCGCGGAAATTATTGAACGTATTTCGTACGGTGTAAAACTTTATCCTGGCGATATTATAGGATCTGGAACTGTTGGTACAGGTTGTTTTCTTGAATTGAATGGCACTGGGAAACGTCAGAATCCAGCTTATCAAGAACAATGGTTACAACCAAATGATACCATCGAAATGTCTGTTACAGGATTAGGAAAATTAGTAAATTCTGTTCATCTTTATACCCAATAAACTCAACTTATGCAACATACAAAATCTTTTGAGCCAAATACAAGTCAATTTGATGACATTTTCAAACACGCCATTTCTCCACGCCCTATTTGCTTTGCAAGTACGGTAGATAAAGATGGGAATGTGAATTTGAGTCCATTTTCATTCTTCAATATGATGGGACAAAATCCACCTATTTGCGTGTTTTCACCACTTCGAAAAATGAGAGATGGATCGACAAAACATACATTAGAAAACATTTGGGAACACCCAGAATGTGTGATTAATATTGTCAATTATAACATGGTTCAGCAACAATCGTTAGCAAGTGTGGAATATCCAAAAGGTGTAAATGAATTTGTAAAAGCTGGCTTTACAGAATTACCTTCAGAGTTGGTAAAACCGCCTCGTGTAGCAGAATCTCCGATTCAGTTTGAATGTAAAGTGCGTGAAGTAATTTCTGTTACAGATCAACCAGGTGCAGCTAATTTGGTGATTGCTGAAATTGTGCGCATGCATGTGCAAGAGGATTTATTGGATGAAAATGATAAAGTTTCGCCTTATGATTTGGATTTAGTTGCTCGCATGGGAGGCGATTATTATTGCCGAGTTATTCCAGAATCTATCTTCGAAGTCGAAAAACCTACGCGTACAATTGGTTTGGGAATAGATCAACTTCCAGATGAAGTAAAGCATTCTAATTATTTAACTAGTAACAATTTAGGTCAATTAGGAAATGTGGAAAAATTACCAACTAATGAAATGATTCGTAATTTCAAAGAGCAATTGACAGAACGATTAGATATTCAGAAATTTAAATCTGCAGAAGTACGTCATCAAGTTGCAGCAAAACTTTTGGAACAAGGTGATGTAAATGGTGCGTGGTATTGGTTGTTAATGAAAATTTAGACAATGAGTAAAACTGCATTGGTTTTAGGAAGCTCAGGTTTAATTGGTTCTCTTCTCTTAAAAAAGTTATTCAATCATCCTGATTATTCTACTATTGTCACAATTGTTCGAAAACCTCAACAAATCAATGATCCAAATTTAATTGAAATCGTAACTGATTTCAATTCAGAAATTAATTTAGATGAAATTGAGCAAATAGATTCTATTTTTTCGTGCTTGGGAACAACTCGAAAAAAGACGCCTGATTTAGATGCTTATCATAAAATTGAAGTCGATATTCCGAATCAATTTGCAAAGCTTGGGAATCAAAAAGGATTAACTAAGTTTCATTATATTTCGGCAGTTGGTGCAAATGCGAACTCGTCTAATTTTTATTTAAAAATGAAAGGCGAAGCCGAAAAAACTTTGCAAAAGAATACTATCAAACAATTATTCTTATATCGTCCATCTTTGTTAATTGGTAATCGAGCGGAATATCGTTTGGCTGAGAATATAAGTGCAAAAGTTTTTCCTTTAATTAATTTCTTTTTGCGAGGAAGCCTATCTAAATATAAATCAATTGAAGCTGAAAAAGTTGCACAATCACTTATTGAAAATGATTTGCATTCAACATCAAATAAAGTTTCAATTTTACATTACAACGAAATAATTAATTCAATAAATACAACACAAAGATCATATTAGCCGTACTCCTACCTTGGTTATCATTCATTTTAAGAGGAAAAATAATACAAGGCGTTATTTGCTTAATCTTACAAATCACCTTAATTGGATGGTTGCCCGCAGCAATTTGGGCTGTTGCGTCACTTTTGGACGGAAGAAACAAAGCAAGGATAAAAGAATTGAATAGATGATAA
This sequence comes from Empedobacter sp. UBA7620, assembly GCF_002484185.1. Lineage (NCBI taxonomy): Bacteria > Pseudomonadati > Bacteroidota > Flavobacteriia > Flavobacteriales > Weeksellaceae > Empedobacter > Empedobacter sp. UBA7620. Next base: position 143,266 of record NZ_DLJI01000041.1, read on the forward strand.
ATCAATATAAAATAGCAAAAGATAACATTAACTTGTACGTCACTTTAGAAATTAATCCTTCTAAAAGGAGAAAATTCTTTTTGTTCTTTTGCATTTTATTGATGATTTCAATTCCGATTAGTTTAATCACAATAATTGATTCGGATCCACAAAATTTCATTGTTCCAATTTCTATAATCAGCTTCCTTATTTTCTATTTTATTATTCGATATTTTCTGTGGAATATTTATGGAAAAGAGAATATTATTATAAATAATAAAACAATTAGTTATAATCGAGATTTTGGTTTATATCAAACAAAATATTCTTCTATGAAGTATTCAAAATTAGATTTTGCAATTCAGAAAATTAAAAATGAAAATGATTTAGATGTTGGAGATTTAGTTTTCATTGATTATTTAGAAGATTCTCAATTACCAGAAGTTATTTTTCAGACTTCGATATTAATACCAATTAAAGATTTAAAGAAAATTCAACAAGAAATTGAATTGCATTTGTTTGATATTGACAAAGATAAATTAGCAGGGAATTATATTGTTTTCTCGCAGAATTGAAATAATTTTTAATAAAAAGACAACTAATTAAGTTGTCTTTTTGCGTTATTTACGTTCATAATAATTTAAGACTTTATCTTCTTTTCCATCATTATTTTTATCACGATATTCTATCAGCTCCAGCGTATTTTCATCTACTTTTTGATATTTGTACACAGTTGTTATTCTTGTACCATTAGTTAAACTAAATTCGTTATTACTTTCATTTACCATTTAATCTAGTAAATTCAATAATTATAGTGAGTTTTTTGAAGAATTTTCGAGATAATTTAGCACTATCAAAATAGAAAAGTAGATGAAAAAAATAATGGTTCTAATGGTTTGTAGTCTTTTGGCTTCTTTTGGAAATGCACAAGAATATACAACTAACAATCTTATAATAAAACAAGGAAATAAAACATATACTATTAATGAAGCTGATCAAATAATTACGCTTCGTCCTGAAGAATTTAGTATTGAATATCTAAATAAACCTTATCAAGAGAAGAAAAATCTGTTTTATGCTGCACAAGCATTAGTAACTGATAGTTCGGCTGATGTTAATTTTCAAGAAGGAATAAAAATAGAAAGCATTCCATATTTTGAATCTGGTAGTGGTTTTGCTGCAGAGAAAAACCAAGTCATATATTATCCGTTTTTATCGTATGATGGACATCAATATTTATATTATGTTTCAAATAATGAAAAACGTGTGGATAAAATTGGAACATCAGGAAATTGGGATATCTACAAATGGACATTAAAAGGTGTCTATCAATACGACGCTGAAATGGATTGGAATATTTACGACAACGATCAAGTACATATTGCTTTAATTATTGATCGAAATTTAGACGGAATTCTTCAAAAGGGTGAATTCTTTAACATTCATATTAATTTTAAGAAATAACAATAACCTATACCTCAACCTACCTCAACTTATGTGTAAACTAAAACAGTCTGCGGATTGTTTTAGTTTCTTTGATTCTACAAAAGACATTATATTAGCTCAAATAAACTCAACATCACAATATGTTAAAAAGTAACAGTGCTTTAAAAATTCATTTTTTCCAACTTATAGTCATCATTTTATTTGCTATTAGTGGAATTTCTAATGCACAAGAAGTACTGATTAATTTTGAGAATCAATATAATAAAACAGCTCCTAATTCTATTGAACGATACGAAATAACAGGAAAATATGCGCAAGCTTTATTGTTTAATAATCAAAAAGAAAAAGCTTTCGCTGTTTTGAAACAAAATATTTCTAGCGCCGAAAAACTGAGTGACGGAAAATATGCTGCATATTTACATGCTGTTTCTGCAATGAATAATCGTATTGATGATAATTTGAGTGCAACAAATTATAATTTGCAAAAAGCAATTTATTACAGCGGACGCACAACTGATTATTCAACAAAAGGATATGTTAAATATTGCGAAGGATGGTTGAATTTAAGAAACAATGAAGACTCTAAGGCTGTAAAAAACTTTATTGATGGTCTTAAATTTCTAGATAAAGCTACTGTTACGCCAACTGTTCTTACACGAATGAGTTCTATTTATAACGAATTGACTGGAATTTATTCGAGATGGGATGATTATGAATTACAAGAAAAATACAGCAAACTTGCTCTAGAAGTAGCACTTAAACAAAATAATCCTAATTTAATTTTTGCTTCTTATATGTCGATTGGATACATGTATGAGCAAAAATTTATGCAAAACGAGAAAAATATTTTAGTACGAGATTTAGCCGAAAAATATTATACTAACGCCATAAATACGTATTATAAAAACAAAAATGAAATGGCTACCGCAACAGACTTGTCGTTTGTAGCTATTAATCTAGCCAATTTATATCTTCAATTTTATCCCAAAAACTATCAAGGAAAAGTTATCAAATATGCTTATTTGGCAAAAGAGATTGGAGAACAAAATAATCAATCCGATCACGTTGCCGCCGCCAATGGTATTTTAGCAGAATTATCTTTGCAAAATAATGAAGTTTCTACTGCAAAAAACTATTTACTTAATTCGCTTATAAAAGTTCATGAAAATACAATTCCAGACAAGAATATTCTACTTTCGCTGTATTTGAGTTTATCTGATATTGAAGATCGTGAAGGAAATTACAAAGAAGCCTTGCGTTATTATAAATTGTACACTTCCACTTACAAAGAAATTTATGATAACGAGCAAGCGCAAATCAGTAAACGTTTGGAAGCTCAGTTTGATAAAGAACGTCAACAACAACAAATGATTCGTTTGCAATTAGAAGCCGAGAAAAAAGAACAACAAATTCAACTGATGCATTCATTAGGAATTCAACAAGAACAAGAATTAGAAAATTCTAGATTAAGTGAAGAATTTCAACGTAAGCAATTAAAATTAACCAGATTAGAATCTGATAAACGTTCTCAAGAATTAACGATTTCTGAACAAAATTTAAGGCTTTCTAAACTCGAAAATAAAAATAGAAAAGATGAATTGGTTAATTATATCACCGAACTTAATTTCAAGAATAAATTAAACAAATATTACATTTTCTCTATCATCTTCTTTATTGCTTTACTTGGATTATTGCTTTATGCTTTAAAACAACGTAACAAACATCTAAAGCAACGTGAAGAATTATACAAGTTGGAAATCGAACAAGAACGTCAAAATTCTAAAATATCCACTTTAACGGCTCTTCTTAATGGTGAAGAACAAGAACGAGCTCGTCTTGCACGTGATTTACACGATGGTTTGGGCGGTTTACTTTCTGGAACAAAAATTCAGCTCACTCATTTAAACGATAAAATTGACGATCATTCTAAAAAGGACATGGCAAAATCTATTCAACAATTAGATGGAGCTGTTGATGAATTACGTCGCGTAGCTCATAATTTAATGCCAGATTTGTTGTTGAAATATGGTTTGGAAGAAGCCTTAAAAGAATATGCAATCCGAATGTCGAATGAACAATTGGATATTGATGTTCAATTTTTGAGCTATACGAATTCACTTGACAAAGAGCATCAATTATTGGTCTATCGTATCATTCAAGAATTAGTAAATAATGCCATTAAACATGCACATGCAACACAAATTATCATTCAATTTGTTGAAGATGAAAACAATTATTCTGTCACTGTAGAAGATGACGGGAAAGGTTTTGATATGAATAATACAAAACTAACGCAATCAGCAGGTTTACATAATATTCAGTCGCGTGTCCAATTTTTAAAAGGACAATTAAATATACATTCAGAAATCGATTTAGGAACAAGTATAGAGTTCCAATTTCCTAAAATATAACTTATGATAAAAATAGCAATCACAGACGACCATCCATTATTATTAGAAGGTTTGCGAAATATTTTGAGTAATCAACCAAATTTACAAGTGGTCGATTGTTATGCTTCGGCTCAACAATTACAAGAAGCTTTAAAAACCACAGAAATTGATATTCTTTTATTAGATATCAATTTATCGGACACTAATAGTATTGAATTGATTAAACCTTTCAAGAAAAAATATCCTGAAATGCACATTATTATGTTGAGCGTGCACAATGAATACGCTGTGATTAATAGTTGTTTGGAAGAAGGTGCATCTGGTTATATTCAGAAAAACGCTTCTGTTGATGAAATATTAGAAGGAATTAATTCTATTTTTGATGGAAAGAAATTTCTTTGTTCGCAAACCAAAAGTGTGATGAGCAAAAAAGAAAAAGATGGTTTGAATACGATCCCGAAATTGACACGTCGCGAAAAAGAGGTTTTAATTGAAGCTGCGCAAGGATTAACAACACAACAAATTGCAGATAAATTATTTATCAGTACACATACAGTTGACAGCCATCGTAAGAATTTGATCGAAAAATTTAAAACATCAAATTTAAGTTCGGCAATCACATCAGCCATAGAATATGGATTGATTTCAAAACCTTAAAAAATACCTATAAATAGGGATATTTTAATTCTAAAATTTTCATCAATTTTGAAAAAGAAATAACAACCTATATTTCAACCGACTAAACAACCCAAAATAAGATTACTAACCAATTCTTATTACCTTAACTACATTCTATTGAAAAATCGCTTAGTTCTCTACTTAAGCGATTTTTTTATTACAAATTAGCTAAAAGTAGTGACCTCTTCCTTCTTTATTTTTTGCAATTTTGATAAATAGTTATTAAAAATAAATCATTATTAACTAAGCTAGTAAGTGATTCTCCTAATTATTTAAATTATGAAAATAGTACTGTTGTTTTTTTCTTTAGTTATTATATCATGTAATAAACTACAAACAGAAACGGATAAAATTTCAATTGATAAAAATTGGGAAATAGAAGGGTTAAAATTAAATCAATCAACAATAAAAGATTTTGAAAATTTTAGTAAAACAAAACATATCACATTCGAGAAAGATTCGATTCAAAACAATTATCAAACAAATGATACTTTAGAATATTGCGGAAACGATTACAATCTATATACTATTACCTACAAATTCTCTAACAAATCATTAGGATTGGATTTATATTTCGAAAAGAATAATTTTTATGATTCAACTTCATTCAAAAAATATGAAGTTTCAAAACTAGATCAAGTCAATTTTCAAAACGATTTTTCACGTATAATCTCAAAATCTGAATTAAATAAAGCATTCAAATATGACAAAAACACTAATAGTTACTTAGATAAGTTCAATCAAAAATACGTTTCTCTTAAAGTTAATACACTTGATAAAGAAACGTATGAAATCAAAGCTTTAAAAGTTTACCATAAATAATTTATCAAAAATGAAATTATTATATATATTGATGTTATTCCCTTTTTTGAGCTGTTCAGCACAAAACAAACTGAAAATAGAAACCATATTAGCGGCTCCTGCCAGAGTAACTGCGCAAAATACTGAAACGGGCAGAATCTATTCACAGTCAAGATACGTACCCCAAACAGCTCGTTTGGAACATGCTATTTTAATGCAAAATCAATCGGATAATAAACTAATTTTTCAATTACAAGGAAATATTAGTTCTGGTGGACTTTCTATCAATAAAGTTAAAAAAATACGTTTCGAAAAATCTGAACCAATTGGAGATTCCATCACATTAAAATATTTTACAGAAATTGTCAATATTGCTGGAAAAGAAGGTGCAACGGTACAAGGATATAATTATTCAAAAATGGAATCATATACGATTCCGAAAAATGCGAAAGTAATTAAAATTGAACTGTATGAAGATCGCGTCACGCAACGCACAGGTTCAAAACTTCCGAAATTGAAACTTGTAGCTGAAAAATCATTTGATTTGTCTACTAAGAAGAATATCACAAATCCAAACTAACAACCATATGCTATCATCTGCAAACTTAAATATAGAAGGCGCTTTAATCTCTCTCGTATTAATGCTATTTTTTGGATCAGGAATCTTATATACCATCCTTGCACTTATTGTCAATACTATACAAAATAAACCGAAAAAAAGTACTTATTATTTTGTTTCGTTTCTAATAAGTGGAATTGTTGGACTATTTGTAAGTGCAGTGATTTTAATAATTGTATGGACAAAAACAGAGATTTAACAAGTCTTAATTATATTAGTACTTATTTCATTAACGACATAACAAAAACACTATTAAATACATAACTTTCAATTATTTAATAAATTATAAATATACGATAATCAAAAAATGATTTGATTTGAAGAATCTATTTATAGAAGATTTAATTTTAAACTTACTAAATTTGATCAAAACGTAAAAAACTCTATTTTGAATATCGATTTGCAATTGTTTGATCCAGAAAATTTTAACAAAAAAGATATTTCTTCTCCTTATTATTTTATTGTGATCATGGATGGAATGGCTAATTTTTCAATTGATTTTAATGAATATTCAACTACAGGAAAAACCTTGATTTTTCTTTCGCCATACCAATTGTTGCAATGGAAAAAAACAGCTTTTACGGATGTAAAAATTCTTAAATTTCATGGGGATTTTTATTGCATCGAATACCACAAAAAGGAAGTTGCTTGTAATGGAATTTTGTTCAATTCTATTTACGAAACACCTTTTGTTAGAGTTTCTGATCCTATATATGAAGAAATTCAATGGATTATTGATAAGTTTAAATCTTTACAAAACCTCGAACTTTCATACAATGTCGCAGTTTCTAAAACCTATTTGCAACTCATTTTGGCTTTGAGTAGTCGAGAAAAACAAATTCAGAACGAAACAAATTCTACCAAAATAACCGATTCGTTAAACTTTTATAATCTTCTAGAGAATAGTTTTATTAACGAAAAATCTGTTTCGTACTATGCCGATTATTATCATTTATCTGTAGATGCATTTAGTAAAAAAATCAAGAAAAATTATGGAAAAACTCCTTCAAAATTAATTCAAGAAAGATTGATTTTAGAAGCAAAAAAAGAAATTCATCTCACCTATAAAAGCATCAAAGAAATTGCTCGTGATTTAGGTTTTGAAGATGAATTTTATTTTAGCCGTTATTTTAAAAAAGAAGTAGGTGTTTCACCAAAAACTTTTCGAGAACAAGTTGGAGTATCAATTGTAGCTAAAAAATCCATTGAATAACCTTTTTTGTCCATTCATTTGAAGATTAATTGGCTGTAAATTTGTGATTTAAATATATAATATTATGAATCACTTTCTTTTATTTTTCGCGAATTCTTCTCAAAAATTTGTTCATTTTCTTCGAATTGCAATCGCTATTGTGATGATTTGGATTGGTGGCTTGAAAGCTTTTCAATACGAAGCCGATGGCATTGTTCCGTTCGTAATCAACAGTCCGTTTATGAGTTTCTTTTATCAAAATGTTCACGAAACTTCGGTAGATGAAAACGGAAAAACGGTTGCTGCTTATACTTTATATAAAAATCCAGAAGGAAAAACAGTTCAAAAAAATATTGATTGGCATACAAAAAACAGAACTTATGTGTTTTCCTATGGTTTAGGAGCTGTGATTGTAGGAATCGGAATATTAGTTCTATTGGGAATATGGTTTCCGAAAATAGGTTTTTGGGGAGGATTATTAACCTTCGGAATGTCCATTGTGACGCTTTCATTTTTAATTACGACTCCAGAAGTATATGTACTTAATTTGGGAGGCGACTTCCCTACTCCACAATTCGGATTTCCTTATTTATCAGGTGCTGGAAGATTAGTAATAAAAGATATTATCATGATGGCAGGTGGACTAATTTGTACTTCCGAAGCAGCAAAAAGAATATTAAAAAGATAGTCTATAAAAAATGGGAAAGATTAATTGCTTTCCCATTTTTGTTGATTATTTTTCTACTAAAGTTTTTAATTTATCAAGACCTTTTCCATAAGATTTTTCCATTTGCGAATCCATCATCAGTTTCATCAAATTCATTGGGTAATCCAATTCACAATCCATACTCCACGTAATTTTCGTTCCGTTTCCTTCTTTTGTTACCACGATATCAGAAGTAGCATCACTTTCAAAAGGCTTTTTGAACATCATTTTGGTTGCAATTTTTTGATTCGGAACCAAAGCCGTAATCACATGACAACCTTGTCCAACATCGTCATTTCCTTCCCAGCAATACTCATCTCCAGGCTGTCCTTGCGTACCAGAATAAGTTAATTTCAAATTAGGGTCTAAATCCATCCAAGGATTCCATTCGTTAAATTTCTTTGAAGAACTCGCTTGTTCATACACCTTTTCGATAGGCGCATTCAATACTCTTGTTGTTTCAAAATGATATTTTTTCCCAATCGCAAACATCGTAATAGTTAATACAACAAATAGTCCTGCAACAATCCAAAGTAGTCGTTTTAATAGTTTCATAAAGTGTAATTTATTTACTACTAATTTATATTTTATTTTGATTAGAAACTATAAAATTCTTTATACTAATCAATAAAAAAGGTCAGAATAACTTCTGACATCATCATTTTTTTTAAAACTTATTTCAAAGCTGGTTCATCCAACTCTTTTCCAAAATTATAACTTGCAAAACGTCCCACTTCTTTCGGATTTACGATATCGGTTTCTTTGTCACCCCAAGGCCAACCACCAAATTGTGTTTTTTGATACTCTGCAAAAGCATCACGAATTTCTTGCTCCGTATTCATTACAAAAGGTCCATAAGCCGCTACAGGCTCATTGATAGGTTCACCTTCTAAAATCAAAACTTTAGCTTGCGAATTTCCATTTTGAATAATAATTTCCTCATTTCCATTCAAGTCTGCTAAATGTCTTTGCTGAATTTTGTAATTATCAATCGAAATTACATCTACTCCATCATAAAAAAACACAAATCTATTCATCGTTTCAGAAACTGCTGGCAACGTAAACGAAGCATTAGGATCCATATTCAATAAAGCAATTCCGACATGATGTTTTGGATTTCTCGCCCACGAATGCGCTAAAGGATCTTGCGATTTTACACCTGCATATTCACCCAAAACCACTCGAACATTCACGTTTCTTCCCTCCTCGTCTTTCACATCTTTTTGTGGAATCGTTTCACTCCAAAGCATTTTGTACGTTGGTTCTGTTAATTTATCTGACGAATGCATATTTAACCAAATCTGAAATAATCGGAATGGATTTTCAGTTTCATCATTCAACAACGGAAACATTTCGCCATGCAAAACGCCAGAACCAGCACTCATCAATTGCACATCGCCATTTCCATAACGACCTTTTGAACCTTTCGAATCAAAATGATCAGCAAAACCTTCTTCTACAATCGTTGCAATTTCAAAACCTCTATGTGGATGATGTGGAAAACCTGGAATTGTTTCGCCATGATACATTCGCCAATCTGCATTTCTGTCAAAATCTTGACCAATGTTTTTACCTTTTAATAATTCGGCATCAACCCCCATTTTTCCATTTCCTTTTGGATACAAATCGTAATGATATGCACCTAAAATAAATGGATCACGAATTGGCATTGGGCCTACAACTTTATTTATATTTTTAACTTTCATATGTATTGATTTAATGTACAAATACGTATTCAAAATGTGAACCAAATCACCAATTAACCCATTGATATGACAGTTATTACAAAACAAATTAAGTTCAAGACAAATCCTCTACAAATCAATGTAATAAGATGTCAATTTGGCATTAATAATTATTTCATCCATCTAAAAATTCGCTATTATCAGGGATAAATATTATTGAATTATTTCGGATATTTATTCAATCAATTTTCAATTAAAAACGGACAAATGAAAACGGATAAAATAATTTCATGTAAATCGTAATGAAGTTCCATATTATTTGGTAACAATAACATTATCTAAAAGTCCTTAAAATATTAAATCGAATGAAGAAAATCATCTCTATTTCAAAAAAAATTAGCAATACTATTACATAAAATGCCAATTTGCCAAGGAACATTTACAGATAAAAACGGAACACGAAACATCGAAATATTCAATGATTTTGATTATTTGAATGTAACAATAGATGGTTATCATTGATCGCAAGGGTTATGAAGATGTTTGGTTTGATGAAAATTATTTGGTTGAGTAACTCTCAAGACAAATTTCACTTTCTTCTACGATCTCTAATATAACTAAATAAACACTATAAACGATGAAAGAATTAATCAAAAAATTAAAAAAACAAGGCTATTTTGAAGATAATTTAGGACTCGAAAAAGTCAAAATCAATGAATTAGAAGATCAGTTGAATTCTAAAATCCCCGATTTTTTCAAAGAATATCTTAAATACTTCGGTTTCAATGAAAACGTATTTTGGAGCATTTTTAATGAAGAAGATGATTTTGTGGAGCAAAATGAACTCATTCAAGAACTTGGACATACTAATTTCATTGCAATTGGTGATGAATATGCCGAAAATTTAATTGTTACACATACCGGAACGCAACAACTTTATTTGTTAGAAGATGACCTTTTGATTGATCTTAAAACCACTTTTAAACAGATGTTACATGAAGCCATTTCAACGTTCGATTTACCAGATTTTGATGCGCTACAAAACACTGAGTCTTCATTTAAAGTCTTGTTAGAACGTAAAACTGAAATTACAACTGCATTAATAGATAGTTTGAATACACTAATTAATGAAGCAGCAGAAAATGACGATCAATTGTATTCTGTTATAATTTCAACCGATAAAAATGGAAATTACAATGTTTCTGGTGGAAGTTTCAATGATTTTAAAACCAAAACAGATTCTGAGAACATCAATTATGATGACTTGTTTAATGCAAAAACATCAAAATATCAAGGAAAATTGGATTTTAGTTTTCTAAAACAAGAATCTAACTTAACGAATAAAAAAGCTTTGGATTTACTTTGTTTAGACGTTTTACGAGAACTAAAAAATGACAATTATTTCGAAGATCAAGTTGAAAATATTTCGATTTCAGTAGAATCAACAGATGTTGATATCTTCACAGAAGACTCCTATGATGATGCGTTAACAAAGCGAAAAAACTTAGTAACAACAATTAGACGATTTTGGGAAACGCCTTATGACAGAGCACGATTATTGATTGAAGTTTTATAAAAATAAGCCAAACTTCCTAAGAAATTTGGCTTATCATTTTATCGAAATAATTCTAAAATCTCGTCTATTGTAACCTTTCCAAAATAATCTGTTACATCAACAGAATTCAGAACTTTTGCAATCTCTTTGTCGTTATGTTTTACACCAACTAGTTTATTTTCTAATACTTCTATCGGTTCTGAAGCAAAGAAATCGCCAAATATTTTAGCTTTTTCTATTGTTCCGCCTCGCTCAACATCCAAATGAACTTCGATAAAACCTGCTGGAATTTTCTTCGCATTTTTGAAATTATATTTCGGTGAAAAACCAAAATTCCAATCCCATGTTTGGTATTTTTCTTCAATCAATTTCGCTACACCATTCAAATCTTCGGTTGTTAAATGATAAATTGTTGCTCCTTCATTTGTTGCTAACAGTTCATCAATCAACAAAGCTTTCAGTTCATCCGTCGTCATTTCATTTGGAAAATATTCAATCAAATTAATCACACGCGCGCGATTAGATTTTATGGCTTTATCCACATATTTTAAGGGATTAATTTTTAATGCATCGCCTAAAACAGACATATCCGAATTAAAAAGGATCGTTCCGTGTTGAATCATTTTGCCATTACGAGCCAATTTCGCATTTCCACTAAACTTTTTACCATCAACCAACAAATCGTTTCTTCCCTCCAATTTTGCAGGAACATTCAGATCGTTTAATAATTTGACTACAGGTTCTGTAAAAGTCGAAAAATCCATAAAATCATTCTGTCCCAATAAGGTATGGAAAGAAAAATTTAGATTCCCTAAATCGTGATAAACAGCTCCACCACCCGACATACGACGAACAACTTTGATGTTATTTTCGGTCACATAATCCAAATTAATTTCGGCCAATGTATTCTGAAATTTCCCAACAATTATTGACGGTGCATTGATGTACAACAAAAAAATATCTTCCGTTGGATAATGGTACAATAAATATTCTTCTAAAGCTATATTGAAATACGCATCGTGAGATGGCGAATCGATGATAATCATACAAATTATTTTTGCAAAGTTAGGAAGAAATTTATGGAATCAAAAAGAGACAACTTTCCTAAAAAAGTTGTCTCACCGCATTTATAATATAAACTATTAAAGAGAATTTTAAATGTTTGTCATCATCTAAATTCCTGTAAATTTGACTCCTAAACTCATCCAAGTTGTTGGTAACGGAATTGCTCCAGCTTCGTTATATGTTGTGTTAAAAATGTTTTGCGCATCAAAATAAATACTCAAATTATTTTTGAATGAATGATTAATTCTTGCATCAGTAATCCAATAAGATTTATACGATTGACGTGTATTATAACGATTTGCAAAACTTAAAGTAGTTCTTCCGATTGTGTAATCTATTGTATTGATTAGCTGATGTTTTAAACTTTCTATTTTATATTTAGAATTGTATTGATCATCCACATTTTTAAACTCAGGATCAAGATAAGAATAGCTCAAAGAAAACTTCAAATTTTGATTCGCAGAAAGATTTGCTAAGTACGAAATCTTCGTATTAAATCCATTCGTTCTCAAGTCTCCAAAGTTTTGCGCTTCCCAAGGTTCGTTAGATGTTAAACGTACCCAATCGATAAAATCTGTGATCGAACGATAAAAATAATAGGCATTAAACGTCCAATTTCTCTTGTTGTATTTGAATCCAATTTCGGTTTGAAAAGCCTTCTCAGATTCTACATTTGCATTTCCTATATTTCCTGGTCGCTGATCTAAATATAAATCTGTAAACGAAGGAATTCGCTGACTTGTCCCTGCATTTACCATCAATTTCAAGTTCGAATTTACCGCATAACTAGCATCAATTCCCGGAAATGCTTGCCAACCATATTGCGAATTATAGTTAACATACGTTCCGACATTTACATTCAATTTTGGTGTAATATCCGTTTTATATTCCGCATAAAATCCAATATTATCGCGAGTATGATTTTTGATACTTGTGGACGAAATTTGCTCATTTCGGTATTCAGCTCCTACTCCAATTTGCCCTTTATTCAATTGATACGTAGAATTCACTTCTCCCGAAATAGAATTTGAATAATGCAGAGAACGAGCTTTGCTCAAATCATTTTTATAATAGCGATAATCATCGAAATTGTAACGATAACTCACTCGTGGTGCTAACGTAATTCGATTCGATAATTGATGCTTAGATTGAATGTTAACTAATGTTGTTTCAATCAATTCTTTCGAATTTTTATCACCCGGTGAAGCATAAAAACCATTTGCTCCAAATCCATTTTTTACATAACCATACGAAGCAACTAAACTATTGGCATCATCAAACTGAAAGTTTCCTTGATAATATAATTTATTGTTCTCGTAAGCCGTATTGTATCGGTATCCATTTCCCCAATCATGGCTCACATACAACTGATGTTGATGCGTTTCTTTTGCCAAATTCGCACCAAGCTGCACACCTCTACTAGTGTAGGTATCGCCTGTATCTTCGGTATCTTTCTTAAAATTTGTTCCAAAATAGGTATTCGCATAAACGCCCGTTTTCTTTGGTTGACGCGTGACAATATTAATAACACCTGTCAAACTATTATTTCCGTAAACACGAGCAGCCGGACCACGTACCACTTCAATTCTGTCAATCGCTTCTAGAGGAATGGGAAGATTTAACGCATTATGAGCCGTTTGATGATCCATAATTTTTACTCCATTCAACAAAATCAATGTTTGCTCAAAACTTCCGCCATCCATCGAAATATCAGCTTGCGTTCCAAACGGTCCTCGTTGACGCAAGTCTATTCCAGATGCATACTGCAACACATCCTGTAAAGAACGTGCAGGTAATTTGTTTATTTCTGATTTACTTAACACATAAATGTTTCTATTTTCTTTAGAAAGTGGCGTATTCAGACGGTTATCTAAAATAGAAACTTCACCTATTGCAATGGTATCATTCGCATTTTGTGCAAAAATACTTTGTGCAGCTAAACACAATACCATAGTAATCTTCTTCATTTTTGACTAATTATTTAATTAATTGAGTTAAATCTGATGCGAAAGTAGTACCTTTCCGACCTATCATAATATACCAGTTTACAGATAATGAATAGTCCGGCTGAAATACCATACAAAAGTTTTATCAAAATCGAACGCAATTCGGATACACCGATTTATCTTCAATTAGCGAATCAACTGGCTAAAGCTATACAATTAGGCTATATTCCAACTGGAACAAAATTACTTGGAACGAGGCAATTAAGTGAGATTTTAACGCTTCATCGCAATACAATTGTCAATAGTTTTCAGGAACTTGAAGCTCAAGGTTGGATAGAAATCGTTCCAAATAAAGGAAGTTATGTGTTAAGTCAAACTTCTCAAAAATTTCAAAAAACCATTGTTCCAAAACAATTTTCAATCAATTTGTATCCTGATAAAACGGGTTTTCAATTTGAACAATCGATACTTTTGGATAATCCATACGAAAATTTTAATCAACGATTATATTTAACCGATGGAATAATCGATCATCGGTTAGCAGAACTAAAACTTCCTGCTAAATTATATTCAGCTATTTTAAAACGAAAAACGTCAATTTCGAAGGTAAATCAGTCCAAAAATGAGTACTTTTTAAAGAATTTAGCAAATTATCTCAACTTGACACGAGGTTTACATATTTCGAAAGAGAATATTTTGGTAACGAGAAGTTCAGAAATTTCACTTTTTCTGATTGCTGAAATTCTACTAAAACAAAATGATGTTGTTGCTGTCGCAAATTTAAGTTATTATAAAAGTAACATGATTTTTCAGACCCAATTTGCTAAAATCAAACAAATAAAAACGGATGAATTTGGAATTGACACCGATGATTTAAGAAAATTATGCGAGCAATTTCCAATACGAATTGTATATGTTACACCCCATCACCATTATCCAACAACGGTTACGCTAAGTTCGCAAAGAAGAGTTGAATTACTGCAACTTTCGCAGGAATTTGGGTTTGCAATTGTAGAAGATGATTACGATTTTGATTTCCATTACAGCAATCATCCTATTTTACCTTTGGCAAGTTCGGATCAAAATGGAATGGTTGTTTACACAGGAAAATTTGGTCATTATCTTGCACCAGGTTATCGAATTGGATTTATTGTCGCACCGAAAAATCTAATTCTCGAAGCGAAGAAACATTTGTCTATTCTTGATCAGCAAGTTGATCCATTTATCGAGCAAGTTTTAGGTGAAATGATTAGCGAAGGTGAAATTAATCGAATTCTAAAAAAACATCGTAAAACTTATCGAGAACGCCGTGATTATTTTTGTCATAAATTAAAAACGGAATTAAACGATCTAATCAGTTTTACGAGTCCAAATGGAGGTTTAGCGGTTTGGATTAATTTTAATCAACCTATAAATTTGATGGAATTAAAACGAAATTGTGCAAAAAATGAATTGTTTATTCCGCAAACAATTTTATATCAAACCCAACATCAAACTGGAATTCGTCTTGGATTTGCTCATCTAAATTTTGAAGAAATAGATGAAGTAATTTCAATTTTGAAACAAGAAATCATAAAAAAAGCTGAATAAATTTCAGCTTTTATATTTTATTTTTTATCTCTCAACTTGAATGTCCACGTAAATTGAAATTCTGAAACAACATCTCCTTCTTCATCTACGCCTCTACTTGTCACATTTAGTGATATACCTTTCTTGGTTTCAATCGCTTCTTTTATAGCCGCATCTATTTTTTCTCCATCTTCGCAAGTAAACACAATTTTACCAATAGCTTTTTTCAAATACTTCGATTGCATTCCCAAAACCAACATCGAAATATCTTCTCCTGATTTCGAAATCTTAGCATTTGCCATCAAACCTGAAGAAAACTCTGCCGCCATTCCTTGCACTGCCCAAAACATACTTTTGAATGGATTTTGATTAAGGAATCCATATTTTACTCGTGTCGAAACTTTATTTTCTTCCCACGATTCCAAACGAACACCCGCAATCCATGCAATCGGAATTTGAGTTGTCAATATATTTTTAAAAAGTTCTTTGTTCATATTTATATGATACTTGTGATTTTATTGAAAATCCAATATAAAAATAAATCTTGAAATAGAGAACTATAATTAAAACAGATTTTAAGTATTCCTATAAATTCAACATCTTTTTCCATTTACTAATTGAATTTCTACTTACTTTAAAATGTTTGGCAACAGTTGAATTGGATAACTTATGCTCTTCTTGATAATTCAACATATATATAATATCTGATTTTTCATAGGCTCTATGTTTTTGATTTTCATGATCAATATTGTACGAAGTATTAAAAATAATCTTGTTTACACGTATAATATCTAGTGATGAAAAACTTTCTTTTTCTAAAAAATTTTTCACAAATTTTAATTTAGTTGGAAACTTCTCCACCACTAGATCAAAGTATATTTGTTTGTAGTTAGGTGTTATTTTTGGTATTTGTTGATCCATTTGTATAAGGTAGTTTTGGGTATTTTGTATTCTTCGATAACTTGAGTTTTTGTCATTTTACCTTTTTCTATTCGTTCTAAAATAAAATTTATGATCTCTTTTGTATAAATATTTTTTCGGAATTGAGGTACTGTTGATAATTCATCAGATTTCGTTGAATCATAATTTTTTGGAGAAAATAAAATAAGATGTTGAGTATAAAGCCTAAAGAAATCATATTGTAAGAGTTTACTCCATCTTAATAAATTATCTGTATTGATACTTTTTGATTGATACATTTCCAAAACTTCAGTTTCATTACATTTTAGAAAGTTACAGATACGAGGTAAGTCAATACCTCGTTCTGCAACCAAAAGTTCAATTAGATTTCCTATATGAAAGTCTTTGTAGTTCATTTTTATTATTGTCCTGTAATTTGTTCTATACGAATAAAAACTTTTTGTTTTGTTACATCAGTAATGTTAGCTGTAGGATCCATACCCGCCATAACAGTTACTATGTATGCAACCTTTGTTATAGAAGATGTGTCTATCCACGAATAATATCTATATTCTGGACCTCCACTATTAGCATTGTAGATTCCTTGGTCTCCCCACGCTCCTGTAGAACCTGTAGGTGTCAAGGTTCTCCATGTATTTCCTGTCCCTCCTCCTGGAGTTTTAGACGGAACTTTTAAATTACCTCCTGCATCAGTTATTTGCCCTCCATAAAAAGTTGAATAATTCCACATAAGTACTTTACCTTCATTACTGTTATTTCTTAATAAGACATTATTCTCAACACCACTAGCAGTAGAAGTTGTATTATTAGTGGATGTTGCAGCTGCAGTCTGAAGTGAATGTCTCATAAAGACTTTTATCGTATAAAGTCCATCTGGAGTAGTCGCATCCACAGTAAATCCTTTAGTGCCAGTATCTGGATCTGTTACAAACTTCATATAATCCATCACAGCTACAATTTTGTAATCTGCATTTACTTGGGTACCAACAGTTACATCTTTACAACCTTTTATATCTGTATTTGCTGCAAAAAACGGAGTTAAATCAAATGAAATTCCAATTGGTGAAGATTGTGATGCATTGGGCATCCCTTGAATGGCAAAAACAAGATACCCAGAACCATGTTCCAATTTACCATCGGCTATAGTTGCAGTAATGTTTGGATTACCAACCGAAGTAAATGAAGCCCCTACAAACTTACCTCCATTACCTCCAGAATAAGGCACTTTAATTATACTTCCTGAAATAATGGGCTTTGGAGTATTCCCATCAATAGATTGAGAAGGATCAATTGTAGAAGCAATACAATTTACTGTTGCAGATCCTTTTACAGAAGTATTATCTTCAATGCTTCTCCATTCATTTCCATTCCAAAAGTAATAACCTTTCGGAATAGTCGCTCCTGTATTATAAATAAATAATCCTTGAGGTTGATTAGAAATATCATTATCTCCATCTGAATTAAGATCCATTGTATTTGAAGTTAAATCAACTCTTGGGACCAGCATTCCTTTATTTTTAGATGAAATATCAAGCATCGCATATGGATTAGGTGTAGTTCCTATGCCTGTTGCGCCAGATTGTGTCACAATAAAATCATCTTCCATTTGTTTAGGAGTCGGAGTTCCTGTCAAAGGATTTGTAGTTGCGGTTGATGATTTACCATCAACATTCAATAATCCTTGCGGATTTGATGTATTAATTCCTACTTGTGAATAAGACGAAATAGAAATAAGTACTAATGAAATTGTAAATAATTTTTTAATCATAGGTTTTAATTTTGATTGTTTTTGAAATTTCTAAAGGAGTAGAATAGATTGATTTTTGGTTGATCATTTTCTTTTGACAAAATTCAATTTTCAAAAAATTTCGCACTGCATTTTTACAACTATAAAACCTATACAAAGCAAAAAACCACCTATACATTATCTATACAAATAATTGTATTTAATTATATACCAATTATTTAAATAATATTTTTAAAAAGAAATAAAATGAATGAAGTTTTTACTTATTACTATATTTGTAATACTCTCGTACTAATACCTACCTGTTAAAACCAATCAACATGCATAAATACCTATTTTTTATTTTTGTTTTAATACAATCAATTTTATTATCTGGACAAGACATTAAAAATAAACCCAATTCTATAGCTGAAATCGATAACTTAAATAATCAAGCAAAAGAGTTGTATGAAAAAGGAGAAATAAATAAGGCACTTACGTCTTACAAGAAAATTATAGAAAAAGGAAAAGAAGTAAATTATACAAAAGGTTTATCAGAAGCTTATTTACAAGCTGCCAATTGTTATTACGAATTATCTATGCCTTATGAAGGAAGCCAATATATTTTCTTAGCTGAACAAAATGCTCAAGACAATCCAGAATTAATGGTTAAAATTACATTCTTAAAAGCACTTATTTTATTTCAAGCACATTCCTATGATGAAGCTGAAAAAAAATTCAGAAAAGTAATAGAATATGCAGAAAAATTAAAAAGGAAAAAGGAAGCCAAAAAATATATTGACAGATCTAATATTAATATTGCGAATATTAACTTCCTTCTTGAAAAATACGACTACGCATTATCAAATTATTATAAAAATTTTAATTCCTTAGATACAATGCATAAAGTAGGTACAAGTATTAATATTGCAGAGATTTATCTCATAACGAATAAAATCGATTCCGCTCAAAAATACCTGAATATTGCTGAAAACAATATTCATTTTATTCAAGAAAAACGTATGTATTTGACAATTAAAGGAGGTTTAAGTGGAGTAAAAGGTTTGTATTACATCAAAACAAATGAATATCAAAAAGCTATCAATACTTTAAAAAATAATTCAAGTACAACTTTTTATACTTCAGATGAATTACTAGGGATGGCATATGCAAAACTCAACAAAACGGATAGTTCGGTCTATTATTTCGAAAAAAAATTAAGCACTAAATTAAACAATAGGTTAAATAACGAAACAGTATATAATGCGTCTTCTCTGATATATAATGATGAGAAATTAGCATTACAGAAAACCTATGAGCAGAAAAGAAAATATTACCTTTTATTAATTGTTATTACAACTTTTAGTATCGTTTTATTAGTTTATATAATTTACAACCATAAAAAACAAGCCAAACAAAAAACTAAATTACTCGAATCAGAAAAGCAAAAACTAAAAATGGAGAAAGAGATTTCTGATTTAAAACAAGAACATTATCAGAAACAAGTTTTGGCAACAACGATTCAATTAGAACAAAAGAATAAATTTTTAGAAGAATTAAAAGAAAATTTAAAAAAAAATCAAGAATTTAATTTGAACAATTACTTAAAAAACGAACTAATTATTGATAAAGATTTAACCAATATTCATGATATTGTAAAAGAAGTGCATCCTAATTTTTTCAAGAAATTAAATGAGATGACGACAACTAAATTAACCAATCTCGATATCAAATACGCAGCATATATCTACATGAATATGGATAATTCTCAGATTGCATCTATTCTCAGTGTAGATCCTAAAACAGTGAGTGTAACTAAATACCGCTTAAAACAAAAACTCAATTTATCAAAAGAGATTGATTTAGACACCTTTATTCGAAACTTGAACTAATTAATCTTATCAGCAAAACAAGTGTACACTTGTTCAATCAAGGAAAAAAATAATCATACGTATTTCAATTAATCCAAATAATGAACAGAATACAGATTATTAATAACTTAAAGCATCTATATCAGAAGATATAGATGCTTTTTATTGGTATTACGATAAATCTTAATTTGTTTTTCTAGCTAATAAGATATTCATCAAGAAAGTCCCAGCCCAATTACTAGAGCTCGAATAATCATCAGAGCGTCGAACAGAAATAGTTAACCTAGTTTTATTATTTACATTTTCTAATTTAACAAAAGATGGAGTAAAAACATCTGGGTAACTTTGATCATTCCCAGCGGTAATAATAGGATACATATTATCAATATTGAAAGCTTTTCCTCGATATTCATAGACCAATAACATTCTACTATTTGTTTTGCTAGATGTATTTACGCTTGTAGATGTTTTATTCACAAGCCACCATCCAGCATCAGTATTTGTAGATGGAGTATCATATTTTGTTATCGCATGATTTGTAAAATCAGCTTTATCAGTACTAGAGGCAACTGAGCTTCCATGCGGAGGAATGTATAAATGTGTTCCATATATTTCCACATTTGTATTGACTGGTTTACCAATGAAAGAAAGGTCCCAAGTTCCACCAGAAGTATTTGTATTATTTACAACCTCAACAAAGCATCCAAGCGGAATAATAAAGTTATCAATAGCTATACTTGTACTTCTTAACGTATTTCCTGTAGCAGCTGTTAACGTGAGATTATTCGTAGATAAATTTTTTATTTTGTAAATTCTCCCAGAAAATGATTTTGTACCACTTTCTACTACAGGAAGTGTAAAAGTTGCAATAGTATTCCCTGTATAGCTAACATAATAGTCTAAATTGGTTAATGTGGTTGTCGTTTTTACTTCGCGATAATTTGCTTCAAAAGAACCTTCAATAGATAATGTAGAATTTGGACTTTGTGTGTTTATCCCTACTTGAGAAAATAAAAAAACGCTAGGAAATAAAATAGATGTAGTGAATAAGATAATTTTTTTCATTTTTATTATTTTAGAAATAATTGGTAGTGTTGATAGAATCTAAAGATTCCTTTATATTGTTTAATATGTTTTTTTTGCTAATAAAAAATTTAAGAGAAAGGTCTCTTGCCATGAATTCACCTGATTATCGATTCTAGCTACAGAAATACTTAATCTTGTTTTTCCATCAGTTCCATCATTTTTTAAAGAAACAAAAGATGGGGTAAAAATATCTGGAAGATTACTGTTATTGCCTGTTGACAAAATACAATACATATTATCAAGTTCAAAAGGTTTTCCTTGATATTCATACACGATCACCATTCGGGCTGTTGTTTGATTAGCTACTGATGCAGTTGAAGTTTTACTAATTACCCACCAATCTTTGTCTTTAGAATCGTATGAAGAATTGTTATGCGAAGCAAAATCAGCAGTAAACGTAGCATGAGGAGGTATATAGAGTTGATTACCATAAACTTCTACATTACTAGAGATAGATTCTCCTAAAAAAGATAAATCCCATGTACCATTAGAAGTATTTGCATTGTTTATTATTTCTATATATGCTCCTGGTGAAAGAAGAAAGGAAGCTACAGGTACATTCTCACTTCTTATAGTATTGCCAGAAGAAGGAATAACGGTCAAATTATAATTTGATAAGTTCTTAATCTTATACAGTCTTCCTGTATAAGCTGTTGCGTCGTTTCCTATAACGGGTAATGTCAGGATTCCTGCTTCAGTACCTGTATAACTTACATAATAGTTAGAATTATTAAGTGTTAAACTAGTTTTAGTTTCACTATAGCCCTTTTCAATAGAACCTTCTATAGAAAGAGTTGAATTGGGTGTTAAGGTATTAATTCCAACTTGAGCAATGGTGGTAATAAAACTAAATAACATGTAAAGAGTAAAGAGTATTTTTTTCATTTTAAATAATTTGCATTAAGATTATTTATGATAATTGAAGTATAATTCAATTAAAATTTAGCGTAGTACTTGCAAAAATTTAGAGACGTAGTCTAAATAGAAAATAAGAATTTGGGTTAGTAAAAAGTTTTCGGTCTGTAAATTTAAATCTTTAAACGATTAATTAAACTAATTTTACTCGTAAAATATTAATTTATAATCATTAAATTTTAGTCAGTCATCCTAATTTGATTGGAAAATGAATGAAATTTCTCTTCAAAATCCAATCAATATTTTGTTGCACATAATGCATTTTACTCAATAGATCATACATCAAAAAATATAGCTTGATGAATTAGAGAAAAGAATTCTACTGATTTAAAAAGTTCTCCTCCAAATAGAATCAAAATAAACCGTTTAATCCTTCATTGTTTTTTGAGATTTATTTATTTTTGACTTATTAATAATTAGTCTAAATAAATAATATTTACTCAATAGAACACATGAGAAAAAAATATTACTCGTTAAAAACAGTAGGAAAAGCATTCTTACTTGTACTAATGGTCAATCAAGTTGATGCAAAAGTTACTAATCTAAACGAAATATATTGGGAAAACACAATAAATTATGACCAAGAAACAGGTGAGATTCATGGTTATGTAGTAACAGAGGACGGATCTCCTATTGCAGATGCCTATGTTTCGTTATCTAATGGAATGAAAACAAAAACCAGTTCGGATGGAACTTTTGTCTTTACAGATATTGAAAAAGGAACTTATGAACTAACAATCAATCATTTCAATTACAACGAAATAATTCAGGACGTTACAATTACTGATCAAACAAATGCAACATTATCAATTGTATTAAAAACAGATAATCAGTTAAAAGAAGTCGTTGTAACTGCCAGTAGAATGCCCGAAAGTATTGACGAAGTTCCTTCTACATTAACATATATTTCTGCTAAAGACATGCAGATACAATCCCAAATTAATGATAATTTACCCAATATTTTGATGCAAAAAGTTCCTAGTATTTCTCCTAGTGAAGAAAGTCAAAATAATTTTATTGGTAAAATTAGAGGTCGTAATTTTCTTGTGTTAATCGATGGTATTCCACAATCTACACCTTTACGAAATGGAGGTCGAGATTTAAGATCAATAGATGCTTCTGCTATTGACCATATAGAAGTCATACAAGGCGCGTCTTCTATGTACGGAAATGGTGCTGCAGGTGGAATTGTAAATTACATTACAAAAAAAGCAAATAACAAGAAGAAAATTAATTCGTCAACTTATTTCAATAATACATTAAGCTTAGTCAATCCTAAGGAAACTTTTGGATATAATATTTCACAAGTATTTTCAGGAAAATTAGATAAATTTACTTATTTGCTTCAAGGCAAAATAGCGAATACAGGAGTGGTTAGATCGGCCGATGGTGAAATAAATAGTCCATTTTATGGTATAGGAGAAACTAAAAGTTATAATGCCTTGCTTAAAATTGGATACCAGATAAGTGACAATCACCATATCGAGTTAATGGGAAATTATTACCGTAGTATGCAAGATAGTAAGTATGAAGGAACAAAAGGTATTTTTGGAGAAAGTCCTTCGATAGCAGTTCTTACTGATAATCCTGCAAATGGAGGTACTCCGTATAGTAAAAATGTAAGTTTACGTTATGATGGTGAATTTGGAAAAACAAGTGCAAATGCAGTCCTTTATTACGAAGATATGAATTCCGTTTTCGAAACCTATAATCAAATTTATTCTGATCATAAAGGAGCACGTTTAAACTTTACAACACCTTTTGAATTAGGAAAAGCAGGTAAAGTAACCTTAATTTATGGGGTTGATTTTCTGAAAGATCATGCCGTTCAATTAGGATTAGACAAAAGCCATGTTACTCCTGATATGGATTTAAATAGTTTTGCTTATTACATTCAATCAAAATTTAACTTGGCCGAACGCTGGATTGTAAAAGCAGGAATACGTCATGAGTTTTTAGGATTTAAAGTTGGTGATTTAACTAAAGCAAATAAATTTACACCCGGTGATAAAAATAATTCAAATGCACTCGTTTTCAATATCGCAGCCAGATATAATAAACTTAGCTATTTACAACCTTTCGTTAGTTTTTCGCAAGGATATTCTATTGGAGATATCGGTTTAGTATTACGAAATAATGTTGCTTTAGATGCAATTGATCCTAAACCAGTCTCTGTTAATAATTACGAAGCTGGAATAAGTGGTAATTTCTGGAAATTAGACTATCAACTTACAGGATATTACAGCACATCAGATCGCGGAACAACTTTCGCCGAAATTGGAGCTCCTGGAAATTATCAATTATCACAAGTTCCACAACGTATATACGGTTTAGAAGCCGTAGTTAATGTAAAACCAATAAAATGGTTGAAAGTTGGTGGAATAATGGGATATATGGATGGTCGTCAAGATTTGAAGAATGAAGGAGAATTTAAAGATAAATTAGATAATTCTATCCTTACACCACTTAAGTTATCTTTCAACTTAGACACTAAAATTACAGACCAATGGAATGTATTTTTTCAGTTAACGAATTTATCAGGTCGTGATGTTTTTGATAAATCACAATATAACTATGATAAATACCCTATTTCTGGTTATACAATATGTGATTTATATACAAGCTATAAGCTAAAGAATATAACATTTAATCTTTCTTTTAACAATTTATTCAATGCCGACTACTACCCTATTCATGCCGAAGTTAGAGGCGCTACTAATGACGGAAGATATTATATAAAAGGTAGTGGTACCACTGCTAGTCTTGGATTGAAACTCGATTTATAATCTTATATAGTTTAAAACCTCTGTTATTTAATAGAGGTTTTAAATTCTCATCTCATTATCATTTCGAGGGATCGAAAAATCTAATCTTTACATCATAACATTATACATATTACCCAAGCTCCACTAGAGTTTATCTTTTTAATTTCAAATTCTAGTTTGATAACAAATTTTGTCATTTTGAACTCGTTTTAAAATCTTAACTCCACATTCCCAAATCCATCACAAAAGACTTAATACATAATACTTTTTACATCTCAATTCTCAGATCTAAAATCTAAATCCTAGCTCTATTCAATCGAGCAGCATTTAATATCACCGATACCGAACTCAAACTCATCGCAGCAGCAGCTACCATTGGAGATAATAAAATTCCGAAAAAAGGATACAATAATCCTGCTGCAACAGGTATACCTAATGCATTATAAATAAATGCAAAAACTAAATTCTCTTTGATGTTTCGCATCATTTTATGACTTAATACAATACTTTTATACACACCAATCAAATCACCTTTCAACAAAGTAATATCTGCACTTTCTATGGCAACATCAGTTCCTGTTCCCATTGCAATCGATACATCAGCTTGTGCTAATGCAGGTGCATCATTAATTCCATCACCAGCCATCGCAACCACTTGTTGTTTACTCTGCAAATCTTTAATAGTATTCAATTTATCTTGCGGCAATACTTTCGCTTTAAAATGTGCTATACCAACTTCATTGGCTACTTTCTGAGCCGTTTGCTCATTATCACCCGTCAGCATCATCACATCTACTTTTTGTTCTTTTATTTTTTGAATCGCTTCATTCGACGATGCTTTTATTTCGTCCGAAATTTCAAACGCGGCCAAGACTTTTCCATTTACACCCAAAAAAGACAACGTATTCGTACTATCCACTTTCGGCACTTGCATACCTGCAAACGTCATCAACCCTTCATTACCCAAATACACTTCTTTTCCATCCACTTCTCCTTTCACACCTTTACCAGCAATATCTTCAAAATTTCGAATAGAATGCAAGTTTAAATTCTCTTTCTCTGCCGCATGAACAAAAGATTGCGCCAATGGATGTCCACTGTTTTGGTTCATACTTGCTGCCAATAGCAAGACATCATTTTTATTCAATCCTTCAAACGGAATAATATTCACTACCGCTGGTTTTCCTTCAGTAATCGTTCCTGTTTTGTCAATTGTTAAAGTCGTTACGTTATTCAATCGTTCCAAAGCTTCAGCATTTTTCACCAAAACCCCATTTTTAGCACCTTTACCAACTGCTACCATCACCGACATAGGCGTAGCCAAACCAAGAGCACAAGGACAAGCCACAATCAGCGCGGCCAATGCATTCGCAATGGCAAAAGCTACACGATTTTCGCTGCCAAAAATCCACCATGCCAAAAAGGTTATCAACGCAATAACCATCACAGTAGGAACAAATATTTTGGAGATTTTATCGACTACTTTCTGAATTGGAGCCTGACTTCTACTTGCCTGATTGACCATATCAATAATTTGAGCCAATAAAGTTTCACCTCCAACTTTTGTTGCCTTCATTAAGAACATTTTACTTCCGTTGATGGTTCCTGCCACCACTTCATCATCAATCGTTTTTGAAACAGGAATTGGTTCTCCCGAAATCATACTTTCGTCAATATCTGCAAAACCTTCGGTCACAATTCCATCTACAGGTACTTTATCACCTGGTTTTACACGTAAAATATCATTTAATTGAATCTGATCAATGCTTACTTTTTCTTCTTTTCCATTAACGATTCTAAAAGCTTCGTTCGGAGATAATTTAATCAACTCTTTTAAAGCAGAATTCGTTTTAGAATGCGCTTTGGCTTCCAACATTTGTCCTAACATCACCAAAGTTAAAATTACCGCTACCGACTCAAAATACAAAGCTACCTGACCATGATGCGTTTTGAACTCAGCAGGAAATAAAGATGGGAAAAATAAACCCACTACCGAATACAAAAAGCCTGCACCAGCACCCAACCCAATTAAACTAAACATATTAAGATTCCATGTTTTGAAAGAAACCCAAGCACGTTGAAAAAATGACCAACATGTATAAAAAACAATTGGTAAACATAACGCAAACTGAATATAGGCTGATACTTGTGGACTTACAATTTTACCAATTGGATTACCTGGAAGCATTTCACCCATTGCCAATACAAAAATAGGAACAGTTAATACCATAGAAATCCAAAACATTTTTCGGGTATGATGATAAACATCATCAGCCGAATCGGTTTGTACAACAGGAATCAAATCCATCCCACATATCGGGCAAAAACCAGGTTGATCTTTGATGATTTCGGGGTGCATCGGACACGTATATTCGTTTGCTAAACTCAATTTTTCTTCTTTTATTAAATGCATTCCACAAACCGGACAGTTACCAGGTTTATCGTAGGTTTTATCCCCTTCACAATGCATCGGACAATAATACACATCGCCAGTAGTTGTTTTCTTAGGAAGTGCTGCAAAAGGTGCTTTAACTTGACCATGCGAACAACTCGCGTGATCATGCTTTGACGTTTCTTTAATTTCTTCTGTTTTATGTGAACACGAAGCGTGATTATCATTGGGTTTCGTTTCCGAATTCTCTTTTTCCTTTTTTACCAAATGCATCCCACAAACCGGACAATCACCTTGTTTATTGTAGGTCTTATCCCCTTCACAATACATCGGACAATAGTATTCAGCTGCATCACTTTCCATTGTTTTATGCGAACTTGATTCTGAATCCTGTGCTGATTGAACTTCAGCTGTTGGTGTTTCTGAATTTTCAGGAATTTCTATCAAAAACATTCCGCATTTTGGACATTTTCCAGCTTCATTACTTGCAATCTCTGGATGCATGGGACAAGTATATTTCATAGAAAAAAAGTTTTTTTTAGATGATTTTAGTGTTTCAATCGTACTTCTATCAACATGAAGAGCGATTTACTCCACTTAAATTTACAAATATTATTCTACAAATTTCATATAACTTTATATCAAAAGATTACACAATTTAGAAGACAATGTATATAATTTACAGATTCATTATTACCCTTAATACCTCTTATCTATTTTTATTTTCTGTATTCATATAAAATGAAATCAGCTTGATAATTCGTTATTTAGCATCTAAAACATTGTAAATCATAATTTTTACATTGTACATTTCACAGCCGTCTCAATACTAATATCTACTTTTTACCCAACAAAAAACTACCCATTACTTGGGTAGCCTCTAAAGATTAAAACAAATTTTCATTTTTGAATTTCTGCAACAGCAACGATAAACAAAAACTACTTAACGCTCCTACAAGCGAAAGTAAAATTGTTGAAATAACATCTTGCCATTGTATACTTGCATACATACCGCACATTGTTCCGCAAATCACACTATATTTTGTGTGATCGTGTGGCGGAATCGGATTCATCAACAGCATCATGATCAACCGTTAATTGACTTACAGCCGTTAAAACACCACCAGTAACAACCAAATATCCACCTAACTGTACCAATAATGTTGGTAATACAACAGGAGCGGCAATCAATACACCACCTATACTGGCAGCGACTAATCCTATTGTTCGGATATGTTGAAATAATTTGGGTGTTGGTAATTGCAAACGTTCAACTATATTCATAGCGTTTGTTTTTGAATGTGTAAAAAAACCTCTTCACCTCTCTGTAAATACTCATAAACAACCATTTTCAATCGTTCAAATGCTTTACGAGAGTCAATACCTTTTCCTTCTCCTTGCAGAGAAGTAACAGGAGCTATACATCCATTCAGCTCCTTCAGTGCATCATTCGCTGGATGAAACAAAATTAACGATCGATTCGGAACCAAATCGATCCATACATGCCACCCAAAACGTTGACTGAAACGTTTTTTAAGTGGATATTTACCTTCTGGAATACATGATTTACGTTTCAAATTATCATTCCATGGTAATTCAATTGTCATGCAAATCAGTTGTTGCTGTAACCAAAGTTGTCCATTGGTTCCGTCAGATAAATACTTTCTTTTTAAAACTAAATCCATTTTCTATTTTTTTTAGTTGTTATCTGGTTATTCATTTTGATTATTTAATTGATAAAACCGTCAATTCGAGTGGAATTCTGATAGAATTTCGTATCGAGAATAAGGTTTTAATAAATAAAAATATATTTTGAGTAAAATTTCTCTCAAGCTTGTTCTGAGTTTATCGAAGTATAATTTCAAAAAATAACTCGAACTCACAAATTTTAATTCAAAAGGAACAACAGATATCATTAGATATTTTAATAATCGCCCATCCACTTCTGCATAAACTTTTCATAAAATTCTAATCTATTTCCATATTAAACAAATCACTTCAAACCATATGTCTTTTATAATCAATGAAAAACATTTTTATACATTTTTGTCATACAACAACAATTATTTTTAGAAAAATAGATCATTTTCTAAAAAAACTAAACAAATAAAACCATCAGGAACAACAAGCTATTAAGTTCTATTTAATTTAATTCGACAACTAAAAAAAAATGAAATATGAAAAAAAACAAACGAATTATCATTTATGCAAAAGACATACAAAATGCTACAGGAAGAAGTTATAGACAAAGTCTTCGTTTATTACAAAAAGCCAAAAACACTGTTGGTAAATCAAAAGAAGACATGTTAAGTCTAAGGGAATTCTGTGAGGTATACAACATTAATCCCCTCGATTTTCAAGAATCAATTTAAAAACAAAAAAATTATGAACGATAAAACTATATTCTCGGTTCAATGGTTCAATTCTATTATCAAAAAAATAGATGAATTAGAACAAGATTGGAAAAATAATATTATCCAATTCAGCGATTCCATTTTAATGGAAGAACATCAAGTAACAACCTTATTACAAATTTCAAAATCCACCTTACGAAGGTATTGCTTAAAAAAGTATTTTAACGTGTATCAAGTAGGCAAGCGAAACCTTTACTTACAACACGATATTATCAGAGGTATTCTAACACATTTAGTCAAATAAATAACAAAAGAGAAATAAATAGTTTATTTCTCTTTTTTAATTCAAATTCTCTTTTAACAACATTTGAGATTAAGAGGAGGAGCCACTGTGTGGCTCAGGTATTCCTTTTTTTTAATGTCACTTTTTACTTGACTAAAAAGTAACCAAAAAGACAAGGCTGTAAACCTCTCTACTAAAAATGTTCGCATTTCACCTCCTCTCTCAATACTAATATCTCATCTCTAACATCTACTTTGTACATTTTACATACTACATAATACAATTCTAATATCTCAATACTAATATCTACATATCGATACACGAACACCGAACAAACCATACAGAACGGATATACAATGGATACAGAATGGATACAGAGCGGATACACAACCGATACAGAAAAGTGTCATTTTCGATATACACCGATACAGGAATTTAACACTTTTTAACACTTAATTTCTCTAACCACAATAAAAACATAGGTTTTTGTTACGTTTATGTTCTAGGCTTAACGTTTTACGGATTTTGTCATTCTTAGCTTGTCTCAGAATCACATTCAATATGTCATTTCGAGGTATCGAGAAATCTTTTGTCACTTTTTTTATTCATAGCTTATGTATTCTAATTATCGGTATTCATATGTCTTCAGGTAGCTCATCCAAAAAAACATTTGAAATTAAGAATTTGAAATTAAAAGGAGNNGTTTTTGGGAAAGGGGTTTTTTGTTATATTTTACGTTATACGCTTAACGTTTTGTTATCAATTCTATCTTTAACCACAATAGAAACATAGGTTTTATTAAGTATTACGGACTTTGTCATTCTGAGCCTGTCGAAGAATCTCTTCTTTTCATTTTTTTGCTCATCCAAAAAAACGAAACAAAAAAAGATGCCGACAGTAGTCTCTCAATGATTCAACTAAATAAATTATTTCCATAAAGTTGGCAACTCGCTCCACTCAGACACTCCAACTTTTTTATTCCAATAATTTAGAGTTGAATTGCATTTCGATTCTAAATCGTCGGATTTTTAACTCTTTTTTTAATATTCAAATTCATTTTTAACAACGAATTCCAAAACCGTCATTGCTGAAAAGTCGAGCGTCAATTCGGCGTAAAGAGCGTTAAAAATGATTTACTGTTCGCATTTTACATGCGAATGATTTAAAGCATTTAGCGAATAGTCGTTATTGACCGACTTGTAAGCACAGACTTGACGTTTTTGGTTCGTTTTTGCGTC
>NZ_DLJI01000041.1:174521-187106 GCF_002484185.1 Empedobacter sp. UBA7620
TACCTAAGCTCCACTAACTCCTTTCAAGAAGGAAATTATCTCCTTGATTTTGTATATTTATCGTCTAAGTCTTCGATACAACGTTTTGCAAACGTCACTCTGACTGACGAATCTAGTACCCTGAGCGAAACCGAAGGGTAATTCAGCTTGACAATTGGATTTTTAATACGTAATACTTTTTACAAACTACATTCTACAACCCCTCAATACTAATATCTAACATCTAATCCTCTATCTCATCTTTAGTCTTAAACTAAAAAAAACATACTACTTTTTACATTTTACATAATACAACTCTAAAACATCTAACATCTACTATTTACTTTCTACGCTCGCCAATCCCCTTCATCATCAACCAATTTCGTTCATGGATAACCATAAATCAACATCTTCAAATCATTGATCATAATTTCGAACTGTTGCTGAACCAAGTCAAATAAAGTTTAATTTAAAATCTATTAAAAATGGGAAAAATTACAGATTCTCTTTTGTCGGGTACTCGAGGACGTACAGGACGAATTGTTGTTTCAAATATCGAAGGGCATGAAATATCTCGTATGCGTCCACGAAAATCAAACCGTATATCAACACCAAAACAACAAATTATAAAAGACAGATTCAATTTTGCTGTACAATTTATACAAGGGTACAAAACATTGGCTAAAACCTATTACGGAAAAAGATCTGGTTTAAAATCGCCTTATAATCAAGCCATGGCAAATTTATTACAATCCATGCCTTGTAATATGGATACTTTAACCTTTTCTATTGAATATGATGCTATTCAATTTACAAAGGGTAGTTTACTAGAACCTCAACCTGTAAATGTTACAGCAGACGATCCATTATCGGCTACAATAACATGGTCTAATAATGCAACAGAACTTTTAGATCAAAATGACACCTTAGTCATTCTGTATGCAGAAGATGGTAGTACAAAAGCACAATCAATTGTTGTTCAGACAACTGTAAAACGATCCGAAGAATCCTATGTACTACAATTTCTTCCAAAGTTTCAAGGTACAGATATCCATATTTGGATGAGCTTTCTATCTACAATAAAACAAGAAGCTTCACCTTCTATTTATTTAGGTCAAATAACTGTACTTTAATCAATTACTCCCCCTTTTTTAAGGGGGAATTTTGTTTATATTATAATTTATTGTATATTAGACAAATACATCTTTACTACAACCATTTTCAATTTTAATTTTTAAGCGTATGAAAATTGAAGTATATGAAGAATATATCAAGTACCTAAATTTTTTTATTCATCGATATGGGGATGTAATCAAGAAAATTGAACCACAAGTCGAGGTAAAACAAGATATTCTAAACAAACAATATATGCAAATGATAGAATATGCATTTGGCTTTATTCAAAAAATCAATTTGTTTTCGATACAAGATTATAAATCACAACTTTTGTTTATTCCGCAATTAATCTTTTACTTCAATGATCTCTGCGAATGTCCTCGTCCTCCAACTCTATTCATAGATTTTGATGTTGACTTAGAAGCTATTTGTAAACTATTAAAAAACAACAGACAAATCAACTATAATCAAAACCAATACTTTCCTTTTCTTATTGATATTTCAGGTTTATCACAAGGCTATCATCATCTAGCTGGTTTTGTCCACCGACATAAACAAAATGAATTTACTTATTACTGTGTTTCGATACAAGTCAAAAGTCAAGAATTAAAGGGAAACTGGAAAAAGTTTTATCATATTCCCATTCAAAAACTCAAATTAATTTACAAAGAATGCCTTCAAAAAAATCAAACACTATATACTTTTGCAGCAGATACGGAATTTACTTACTATGAAATTCAAAAAGGATTCAACTACTATTTCAACTGCTCTTTTTCGGAATACGAGAAAAAAATAAAAATGTTGAAAGCCTTAGAACTGATTATGTTTACCAATACGCCTCTAAAATACATTGCTATAAATAGTGGTTTCTCCACTTACAATACCTTAAAACGTGTATTTGCTAAACATCAAATCCCTTTAAAAGAAATTCCTCGATTAATTGTCTAAAAAAAAATTAAACGATTTATCAATAAACCCATCATTTCGAGTGAAACTCTCAAAGAGTTTTGTATCGAGAAAAAAGGTTTTGAAGTAATTCAATATAAGAATAAACATTAAAAAAATTTAACTTAAGAATTCGTATTATTATATCGTTCAGCAAAATAGGATTAGTAAGATTATAAATAACCTTATTATATAAAATATTGTAACATCTTCTAAATCAATCTTTTTAGAATAGAAAAGTAAATATTATTCTTTAATCAATGCTAAATTATCACTCTTTAATTTTATTTTCAACCAGTTATACAATAGATTTTCATCAATTTCTTGTTCTGAATGATAAATCACTATTGGTTTTGCTTCTAAACTATCACTATAATGTTGAATAACCCCAAAATAAACATAACGTATTGAAGGAAACAAGGATTTTATTTCACGTTCAGTAGTAGCATCTCCAATTTTTTTTTGCTCTATTTGTGTTTTTAATTGTTGTATTTGTAAATCTTTTTCTGTTACGTTTAGCTGATTTTTATTTATTTCACTTAATATTTCTTGTTTTAAATCACTATTATTTTGTCGAACAACTAAAGTTGTATTTTCTAAACCAAAATCCGCTAGCTTATTATTAAATTCTTTTATTTGTAAACTATCATATTTCTCTGTTAAAAATGCAAGTTCAATACGCTTTGGATTTGATCTAAAGTTTACATTTTTATAAATAATAGTTTTACCTTTCAACTGAAACTCTTTTTGGATAAATGTATTTACGTTTTGTGTATATCTTTTTTCTTGTAATAGATTATAGGCTAGATAGAAGCTAGGTAAAATTAATAAAGACATCAAAACAGTTATAGTTAGTCGTACTTTTTTGTCTAGTGCAGGATTTTGGGTTTGTATTGGCTTATATTTCAAATACTTCAATACCAAAAATGTAGATAAGGCAATAAAAAAACAATTTATACTATATAAATATAATGCACCCGCTAAAAACTTAAAGTTGAGAGTTGCTAAACCAAAACCTGCTGTACACAATGGTGGCATTAATGCAGTAGCTATTGCTACCCCTGGTATTGGGTTACCTTTCTCAATTCTTGTTATTGATATAGCTCCTACGACACCTCCAAAAAAAGCAATTAGGACATCATAAATTGTAGGCGATGTTCTGGCTAATATTTCTGACTCTACTTCTTTAAATGGGCTTAAATAAAAATATAAACACGAAACTACCAATCCAGCTAATGTTGCAATAAACAAATTCTTAGTAGATCGCTTTAATAGGGTAAAATCATAAGTAGCTAATGCAAAACCAGAACCTACAATTGGTCCCATTAAAGGTGAAATTAACATAGCTCCTATAATAACTGCTGTTGAATTAACATTTAAACCTATTGAAGCTATCAAAATAGCACATGCTAAAATCCATAAATTTGCTCCTTTAAATGAGATATTACTTTGTACATCCTCTTTGACCTTATTCTTATCTTCTTCTCCAATATGTAGATTGAGTAATTCGTATATTCTATTCATAGACATTTTATTAATATTAATTGTCGTACTTCATCACTACGTAGGTATTAAATATAATTATTTTAGTTTTGATTTTAGTATTTAATCAGGTGTTTTTACTTTAAATGAACATAAAGTCTATTTAGATTATAAAGTTTTCTCATTCCCTAATTTTTTTGATTTAGATCGGCATTATTAGTATAGCTTAAAAGTTGATAGAACTCTTTTTTTATCAGTTAAATGAGATCGTTCAATTTTTCCATTTAACCGAGGTCTTCCTACTTTTATAAACCTGTGTGTCATTCCTAAATCTTAAACATGCCAATAAAATTTTAATTGAAATTCGTATTCGTTATCTTTTAGAATTGTATTAATTCTAAAAGGAAAACTTATCTACAACATAATTTATGAAATCAATTGAACTTAATTGATTGCGCTTTTCATATATTTTAAGCACGATAATTCGTATAACATCATCAGTAGCTGCATATTAAAATTACTTGATTTTATTGCAATATGTATTATGAAAATCAGAAATTTACCATCAACTTGTACATGATGACCAGTTGTTTCTTTTTCGTATAAAATACTATGTATGGCTCTTCTAGTAACCTTCTGTCTAACCTACCCCTATTATTACGCTTTAGAATACGACAAACTCTTGATTCTTATATTAAAATATCATACTAATATTCTAAATACCAATTAATTCGTCAAGTCCTTATTTATGTTCTTTTCAAAGTTCTAATACTTTATTTACAATTTCTTGCTTGATATGATTGAGAAATATACGAAAAGTTAATTTCTTTCTGAGTAGACCTTCTTCTCCGTATTCATAATATTCCTATTTCCATTTATAACTACAGTTTGTTATCTGATCAAATAATCGAGAATTAAAAATTCGAGTAAGTATTATTAATTTATTTTACTACTTTTTCTCAAAATCAAGTAGCCTAATACTCCAGCAATTAAAGATGTTAATAAAACGGCTAATTTAGCTTCATCAATTAATATTTCACTATTAAATGATAAATTAGATATAAATATAGACATCGTAAAACCGATACCAGCTAATAATCCTACACCTAAAATATGGTTTAAATTACTCCCTTCTGGTAACTGACCAATGCCAAATCTTGAGCAAATAATAGAACTTAATACAATACCTATTGGTTTACCAACTAATAAACCTAATAAAATACCTAATCCTAAAGGAGAGGTTAATCCTTCAAGCATCTCGTTATATATAGTTATATTAGTATTAGCAAATGCGAAAATTGGAATAATAATAAAGTTTACAGGCTTTACTAAGGCATGTTCTAATCGTTCTAATGGCGATTCTTGATCAGTATTATTTGTTGGTAAAGTCATGGCTACTAATACACCTGCTATTGTAGCATGTATACCCGAATGATGTACAAAATACCATATAAATATTCCTGGAATCAAATATAAATAAGGATTCTCTACGTTTAATCTATTCATTAACACTAATACTCCTAGGCCTACACCCGCATACATTAAATACACTAAGTCTATACCTGATGAATAAAATAAAGCTATCACTAAAATAGCTATCAGATCATCCACTATAGCTAATGCAGCCAAAAAAATCTTTAAACTTATCGGAATCCTTTTGTCTAACAATGATATAACTGCTAATGCAAATGCAATATCTGTAGCCATAGGAATTCCCCATCCACCTGAAGTATCCAAACCTATATTAAAACATATATATATTAACGCAGGCACTATCGCACCACCCATTGCTGCTAAAATAGGAAGAATAGCTTTTTTAGGTGATGATAGTTCACCTTCTACAATTTCTCTTTTTATTTCTAGACCTACAAGTAAGAAAAAAATAGCCATTAATCCATCATTAATCCACATGCTTGTACTATACTTTAAATGAATCCAACTATTTTCGACTCCAAATTCATAAGATAATACACTTTTTAATGTGTCACTTAAAGATGAATTAGCTATAATTAAAGAAATCAGTACGCATAAAAAAAGGAGGAAACCTCCAAAATTACTCGACTTAATAAATTCTTTGAATATTTTTAAATTGATAGAACTAGCCATAATTTAACTTTTATTATTTTAGAGCAAGATAATAAAAAATATGCAACCTCATAAATTGGCTTTTATTGGGTAAAATTTAATCTATAATATATCGTCATCTCATACTAACATTTCTGTCAATAAAAAAAGTTAAACGATTTATCAATAAAACCATCATTTCGAGTGAAATTCTGAAAGAGTTTTGTATCGAGAAAAAGGGTTTCAAATGTTCAAATAATCTGGTTAAAATAAGACTGCCTTATATAGAACAATTCTAAAACTCCTCAAAAATGAGATCTATTTTTAAAAAAACAAGATGCATTAACAAAAAATCGTCTGTTTTATCTAAAAATAGGTATTGACTTGCTCAATAACTTCTCTGAACTTTGTATAACACTAACCGTTAACATTTTAGCATTAACCATAAAATACAAAAACATGAGAAAAATTGCACCGCTTATACAAACACTCGTCTGCTACCTATTTATCATATTGTTTATTTATACAGCTGTGAGTAAACTAATAGATTTTGAGAATTTTCAAATTCAATTGGCACAATCACCATTACTAAGTGTATATGCAGAATTTATAGTTTATACTAAAAAAATTAGTATAGGAATTGTTATTGCACTATTGCTTCTAGTTAGCAAACGAACCTTACAACAATAACGAGATCACAGTTTGATTCCTTTTATCAAACTTGAAGGAAAAATTCTTCTTTTTTAAAGAAAATAAACCCTAAAAATAATAAGTCAAAAGGTCGAATTTATAAAAATGACGTTCACAAAAGTGTGTTTTTTATAAAAAATATAAAAAAATTAAAAAAACAGACACCATAAAACACTATTATTCAGTAAGTTATTTTACAAAAAAGACGAATTTATAAATTCTACCTTCCATTTATGTTTTTGCTCCTCTTGTTTGCATTGAATCTCTTTTACAAAGTCTAATTTTATAAGAATCAATATTTTATCGCCAATAAATTATTGAATATGAGTTGAATTATTAAGATATAAATACAAAAAATGAAAAAAATAACTCCTATTATACAAACACTCATCTGCTACCTATTTATTGTTTTGTTTGTCTATGCTGCAGTCAGTAAGCTCATCGATTTTGAAACCTTTCAAACCCAGCTGGGACAATCGCCAGTTATTAGTGCTTATGCAAGCATTGTTTCTTATGGAATATTAATTATTGAACTATTAATATCAATCCTACTGGGTATCAAAAAATATCAAAAATTGGGTTTATACTGTGCCTTATTTTTGATGAATGTATTCACCATATACATTATCATTATTCTAAAATTTGCTCCATTTACACCATGTAGCTGTGGAGGTATTTTAGAAGATATGGGGTGGAACGAGCATTTGATTTTTAATCTTCTTTTTATTTTACTTGCTATTTTAGGCATTATTTTAATGAATAGTAATTATCGTCTTACAGCATCTAAAATAGGTTTAATTTTTCTTGTAGGTATACTGTTCATGATAGGACTTTTTCAAAAGAGTCGATTTGAAAAAAGCTATAACAATAGTTTTATTCGCGAATTTCTTCCTCATCATTCAAATCAATTATCTAAATTAAATTTAAAACAAGAAGGTTTTACTATTTCAGGGTTTGATAGCTGTTATGTTTATCTATCTCATCCTTCTGCTCCTCTCTATCTATTGCAATATGATTATCATACAAATAAAATTGACACGCTTCATCTAGAAATTAAGAAAAAAGAATTACCCTATAAGCGATTAATTACACAAGTCGATTACCCTACATATGTAATTGGTGATGGCTCTATTGGCATACTTCAAATTGGTCAATTAAATGCTAAACCTACTCTCCTAACCTATTATCAAAATGTGTATTATAATTCATATGCTCTTGGAAATAATCATCATATTGGATTTGTAGCTGCAGAACCACAAACTAGATCAAATTTATTAGGTGTTATATATCCTAGCGAAAAAGGTGAAACTATAAAATTAAATAAGACTAGTCTAAAAAATCAAATCAACGGAACATTTGACACTGATGGCTTATTGATTTGGAACAAAGAAAATAATCATTTTTTGTATAGTTACTATTATCGAAATGAAGTGATAGTATTGGATACTATGATGAATGAACTATATCATTTGAATAGTATTGACACCATTACCACAGCACAAATTGATATGGCTTATTATCCAAAAACTGACCAGTATAAAATAGGACCTCGCACAATCCGTGTGCACGAATACAGCGCTACATATGGGGATAAACTCTATATCTACAGTAGACGTTTTGGAAAATATGAAGAAGAAATAAGTGGTACAAGCATTATTGATGTATATGATTATCCTAATAAAAGTTATCTCTATAGTTTTTACCTGTATCATTTACCTCAAGAAAAATTAAGAAATTTTAGAGTGTTCAAAAATTACATTTTCGCTGTAGTTAATAAAGAGCTCTATTTCTATAAATTAATAAAATAACGTTGCAACGCAGGAGAAAGACCGAACACCTGTAAAATATAGTAGGTCATCATTTTAAATCACAAAATTATGAAAACACGTTTTTTAAACAAAATTTTACCTTTAGGAGTGGGTATGATGGCTGTTGCATTTGCTTTTGCAACTGAAGGAAAATCATCAACTAAAGATGAAAGTTCAACACTTTACATCTACGATAATTTAGAATGTACAGAGGTAAGTACGGAATGTGACAATGTACAAAATTATCCTTGTACTTTTAACGGAGAACGCGTGCACTTAATCAAAGATTCGCAAACTTCGTGTAGTGTAGCGCTATTTAATAGCTTCCAAATGGATTAATAAATTTAATAAAAACGGAAAAGATTGTCCTATGGACAATCTTTTCTTTATTTCAAATACTTATCAAACCAATTCTCAATTTCAATCGTTAATAATTTTTGATTGACTGGTGTAACAACACTATGCCCCTCTTTATTGAACAATAACATTTTTACAGGTTTATTTAATCTTCTTAAACCAGTATACAAATAGGTGTTCTGATACCAGTTTGCATTATCATCTTCTTTGCCTGTCCATATTAGTACAGGTATTTTAATTTTGTCCAAATGATACAAAGTCGAATTATTGATATACTCTTCTTTAAATTTATAAAAATCAGGACTCATCCTAAATTGTTGGTTTTCTATACGCCACATCTGTTCTTTTTTCATTGACCAAGAAATATCATGATAATAAGTAACTAAATCTATTGTAGTAGAACCAATCACCGCTGTTTTAAAATAATTGCTCTGGGTAATTACAAATCCTGTTTGATAACCACCAAACGAATGTCCTATTAATCCCACTCTATTTTTATCTATAGATTTATTTTCGAAAACTTTATCCAATGCAACTTCCAAAGATAACGTAGCTGCTTTTCCAGGGTTATTTTTCAAATAGACAATATCAGGTAGTAAAATAAAATACTCTTTTGACAATAAATTTAAAACATTAAATCCCGTATAGTTACTGAAAGAAGGTGGATCAAACAATTTTGCACTTTCTGAATTCTGTTCATAAACGGATACTATGAGTGGGTATTTTTTATCGGGATCATAGTTAATAGGATAAAGTAAAGCTCCTTTCAATCGTTCATTATTTATTGGAACATCATAATAAACTAATTCTTCGTCTTTTATATGAAGGTTTTTAAACTCTTTATTGGTTTCATAAACCACACGTAAATTGTTTTGAAGATTATAATTATAAATAATTGGCGAAAGATTGAACTTACTTAGCTTAAAATAGATTTGGTTATTTTGATAGAAAAAATAGTCAATATTTCCTTTTAATTTATCATGTAGTTTCAAACCTTTACCTTTCTTCCAAGTTGCCCAAGAAGAGCTATGGTTTTCATAAGACACTTTTAAATAAATATAATCTTTTGGGTTTATACTTCCTCCACTAGTCACCAAATTAAAGTCATTAAAAATTCTGTATCTTGTTTTAGTATCTCCACTATTTGTTATCTTTTCAGTGCTGTTATTTTCTGTATTAAATAACCAAATATCATATTGACTATAAATCATTAGAAATTTCTCATCTTCAGACCAAATTGGTCCAAATCGACTATAAGGCAACTTTAGTGTTGCTCCATCCACCCATTCGCTAAAAAACTTATCTTGAATATTTTGGGTTAAATTTCTTTTAGTTTTTGTTTTAATATGGTATAACCACCAATCCTTCTGATCAAAATAGACGATATAATTCCCTTTAACTGAAAAATTAAAATTTCCTTCCTTCGTATAAATATGTTGAGCAATTAATGTTTGTGAATTATCATCGTGAGTTTTCAGGTATAAATCACTAAAAGGAAATTCAAAAAACTCGGGTTCATATTGTAATTTATTATAAACAATAGAATTGTTCAATATAGGATTTGTTATATAGGAAGAGTATGCAGTATCAGTTAGTTCTTTAATTTGATTGTTTTCAATATTCCATTGGTAAAGAAAATTAAATTTTTCATTTTTTTCATACTCATTTTTTCTCGGAAAAATCCATTTATCTGCACCTTCCCATACTTCCATCATATTCTGATTTGAATGGCTATTATTTATCTTTTGATTAAAATATATAAATTTTCCATCTACAGGTTTTTGAAGATTTAAGGTTGACGTATCAAAACTATTATTTAATTGTTTCTCATTACTTTTTTTACTATAAATGTTATAGTTCGTGAATAAATCTTTTTCCGAAAAGAATAGAGATTCACCATTATCAGCCCATTCTTGCCAATTTAAATCGATCACTGGTTTAGAAAAAATGATATCTATATCATTATTCTTTAATTGTATAAGTTTTAAATAGTCACTCCCTTCTTCATTTGTCGTTAATGAAAAAATGTTTGATATTGGATTCCAATTATTTACATACCCATTAAATTTTGCTATAACACTATAATTATCTAAATTGATTAAAACAGCTGATTCCTTATAATTAATTGCAATAACAGTATTAGTACTATTGAGTAAATAAGATTGACAATTAGCATATTTATAATCTTTTAACTGTTTTAAATCTTTTATCGTAAGATCTTTTTTATTATTTAAATAAATAAATTGGGTTTCTGTAAATTCTGGTTTTCTGATTTCATTGAATTCAAAATCAATATTTTTTTGAGCATTCAATAACTTATATTTTCTTTCCATCCTATTATCAAGTTCGTCAAAAAATACCCAATCCCCTTTTGGACTAATTTTATTTAAAAAAATATCTTTTGTCCATAAAGAATCCGCAATATGTCTGGTATTATTTTTTTGAGCATTACAATAACTATGACTAAAAATCAATATTAGTAGTACTCTTATAAAAGTATTAATTATTTTCATTTTAATATCCTTGATTTTGAGGTAGTAAATTTTGATTCAATATTATTTCCGATTCTGGAATTGGAAAATATTGATGAAAATCTTGAAAAGAAGGTTTTA
Organism: Empedobacter sp. UBA7620; assembly: GCF_002484185.1. Classification (NCBI taxonomy): domain Bacteria; kingdom Pseudomonadati; phylum Bacteroidota; class Flavobacteriia; order Flavobacteriales; family Weeksellaceae; genus Empedobacter; species Empedobacter sp. UBA7620. The sequence goes on from NZ_DLJI01000041.1 coordinate 185,575, forward strand.
AAGGAAGCAAGGTCTGTGATAATAAACCAAAACGCTTTAAATCAAACCATCTGTTACCATGTTCACAAAATAACTCATGTTGACGCTCATTGAGAATCGCTTCAAATAGATTTTCATTTGTGTTACTAATTCCATTTAGACCTGCTTTATTTCTAATTGAATTGATATCAGAAATGGCTTCATTTTTCTTATTGGTATTAACATATGCTTCAGCTCTTATTAAAAATATTTCTGGTAATCTAAAAACAATCGAATATTCGCTACTTGAAGCAAGCGTATTGATTTGTTTGTATTTAGAAGAAAAGAACCAATTACCATTACTAGATGATTTTACCCAATAAATTTTTCTCAAATCCCCATTTTCAAAACTATTTAGAAAGTTCTTTGTTAAGGCAATATTATTAGGATTTTGCCCTGTAATCGTGAAGATTGGGGCTTCGTTTGTAGGACTTCCTTCTTTGGCAGTTTTTAATTGAAAAATAGTTGAAGTGCTATTTTTTAGAAATTCTGTATTTATATCATTCACCAATTGAAACCGATTAGAATGAATAATCAAATCCGAATAATTTATTGCCTTATTCCACTCCTTGTTATATAAATGAATTTTAGCTAATAAAGCATAAATTGCAAATTTGTTAATACGTGAATTGGTATTAATATTAGCATCTTGTAATAAGACTAATGCATTTTCCAAATCTTCAATTAAGTTAGCATATATTTGCGATTGACTATTTTTATAACACTTACTATTTACCAAGTAATCAGTAGACTTTATGTAAGGAATTTCATTATAGATCGTATAAAGTGAAAAATGCATAAACGCCCTAAAAAATAATGCTTCAGCCATTAATGTATTTTTTGAACTAAAGTGAGAATTTTCTAAACCTTGAATACTGGCATTCGCCATGTAAATTAATTTATAAGAATTTGTCCAAACAGTTTTTACTTCTGTATTATTTGTGTCTATATGATGCAAATAAATATCATTAAGACCCGAAGTAGGATTTCCATAATAATCAAGTTCATCTGCATATAATCCGAAGAGGATACTACTGCTTGATAGCTTACCATTGTAAATCGAATTATCTCTAAGTTCTGAATACAAATTGAGTATAGCTCCATTAGCTGTCGTTTCATTTTCAAAAACATATAAACTTGGCAATTGATTCGTTGGAAAATCAACTTCAACAAAATCTTTACAGCTAAAAATTAAAAAGAATAAAAGGAGGATATTAAATTTAAGTATACTTGTTTTCATAATTAAAAGTTTATAGTTGTACCAATTGATAACCTTTTTAAAGGAGGTAAATAGCCAGATGTTTGCTCTGGATCTCCACCTTTAAAAGGTGTAATTGTAAATAAATTCATCCCTTGTAAATAGACTTTAGCTTTAATCGATTGATCTTTTTTTGAAGGGATTTGATAAGAGATTGCAATATTTCTTAATCGAATAAAATCCGCTTTACTGAATACAGCATCACTTTGTTTAAACTGGCTACTTGCGCTTACAGCTGCTGCATTAGTACCAGAAG
>NZ_DLJI01000041.1:187274-189941 GCF_002484185.1 Empedobacter sp. UBA7620
CCAGAAGTTGGCTTTTGTTGTGAAGCATTAGGATTATCCACACTCCAATAATCTAAACTAGCAATAGGCATATTATTAAAAGTTCCCATTGTAGATGTACCTGCCCATTCGTTATAGGCTATTTTTTTACTCCAATAGAACGTAAAATTAAAATTCCAGTTTTTATATTTCATATCATTTGTAAGGCTACCATACCATTTTGGAGTTAAGTCGACTATAGCCTGTTTATCGTCGGTAGACGTTATTTTACCATCCTTATTAAAATCTTCAAACGTATATAAACCCGTCACACTATCTACACCTGTGTATTTATAAAATTTATAGATGGATAATGGATATCCTATCTGATATAAATTGCGATAAGTAGAAGTTTCTAAATTTGGAAATTTTTTAAGGTAGGTAGTAGGAAAAGTCCATTGTAAGTTAACATTCCATGAAAAATGAGAAGAATTAATCACATTAGATGATAGCAGAAACTCAAAACCTTTGTTCACAACATCCGCATCTAAATTTGCTTGAATTGAATTAAACCCTGTTGTAGCAGGTAAACTATACCCTACCAATTGATTAGATGAAGTATTATAATAGAAAGAAGATTCGAGATGTAACTTTTTAAAAAGGTCTATTTCGAATGCGATTTCTCTTTTTATATTTTTTTCCCAAGAGAAGTTCGGGTTATATAATCTCGAAGGATTAAGACTTACATTCCCTTCGTATAAACCATCACTGATGGAATACGTATCTAAATATTGGTAGTTACCAATTTGGTCATTTCCTGTCACTCCAATACTTCCTCTCAATTTACCAAACGACAACCAATTCGAATTACTGAATGCGTTTTCTTTTGAGAATATCCATGCTGCTCCTACTGCACCAAAATTAGAAAATCTATTTTCTGGCGAAAATCGACTAGAACCATCTCGTCTCCCTGTTAAATTAATGAAATATTTATTCTTAAAAGAATAATTGATTCTAAGATATGTCGCCATATAATTGTAAAAAGAATTGGCTTCATTTAAAATACGTAATGTCTTGGCTGCACTTAACCTTTTTAGTAAAGAATTATCTAAAAAACCAAATCCATATAAACTCAAATCTTCAGTTTCTGCCTTCGAGAATGTAAAACCATACGATAAGTCGATCTTATTTTCCTTAAAAATTTTATTGAAATTAATTTGAGGTTCAATAATCCAACTATTTCTTTTCCCTAAATTTCGATAACTATTCGATGATTCTAAGCTTGATGCGTTTGAAGCAGGATTAAGCCTAGTATGTGGGTTAATTTGAAACTCTGTAAGTTCACTTTTATTTAATCCAAGATTGATAGTAGCGGATAAATCGTCTGTGATTTTATAATTTAAATTTGAACCAAGATTTAATAAATAGGTTTTGTTATTGTAAACACTTTCCAAAGCAGCTATCGGATTATTCCATGTATTATTTTCCCAATTTATTCTCCCATCATTCGTATAAATAGTAGGACTATTGGGTGCAAGCGAACGCGATACTCGTGTTAAATCTGTTTGTGGCAGTTTATTACGATCAAATCCGAAAGAAGTATTCAAATTAAAATTAAAACGTTTATCAGTTGAAGTATGATTTAAATTTGAGTAAATCGACGTTTTATTGTAATAAAAATCACCAAAATAAACAGACGATTCCTTTACTAGATTAACACCAACCATAAAAGATGTATGTTCAGAACCTCCATTCACCATAAATCGAGCTGTATGATTACTCCCTACATTTCCAATTAGCTTACGTTGCCAATCGGTGTATCTTGTCTGATCCCATGTCCCATTCACATCATAGGCATTAAATGGAAAAGTGGTGATCCCATCATTACTAAATGCTTGCTTTCTTAACTTAATATATTGTTCCGTATTTAAGAGATCTACGTATTTTGTTATATGGTTAATACTGCTATTGAAATCTACATTAAAACTTGTTTTATTTTTAGTTCCTTTTTTAGTGGTTATCAAAATCACTCCATTTGCACCACGTGATCCATAAATAGCAGTAGCATCTGCATCTTTTAAAACCTCTACACTTTCAATAGATTGTGGGTCTATAGCATTTAACGGATTAACTTTACCACTTGGTATAACCGATCCACTAACAGTTGCACTACTTGAACTACCTATATCAAACGGAACTCCATCTATTATAAACAAAGGATCATTTCCTGCATTTATACTATTCTGACCTCTTAACCGAATGGTATATCCTCCACCTGCTGTTCCTGTGGTTGGAGTAATTTCTAAACCTGCTACTCTACCCTGCAACGCATCCAACACATTATTCACGGGTTGATTCTCGATTTCTTTTGCGGTAACACGTGCAATAGATCCTGTTCGTTCTTTGTCCTTTACAGCATAATATCCTGCATTAATCACCACATCTTTTAGTTGAATTCCTTCGTCCTCTTTCGTTAAACGTACATTGATCACGCTTCTATTCAATACCTCTTCTTCTCGGATAGGGAAATCCAATTGCTCAAAAATTAGTTTGGAATTGTCTTGTTGTAAAGTCAACGAATACTGTCCATTTACATCGGTAAAGGTGGAGTTATCGGTTCCCTCCTCTTTTACCATTACGCCCACTAATGGGACTTGAAGTTCTTTTACCGTTCCAGTCACGGTTTTTCCTGTTTGTGCCAACAATGGT
>NZ_DLJI01000007.1:0-32120 GCF_002484185.1 Empedobacter sp. UBA7620
GCCAGCTGAGCTACATCGGCATTTTTGTTTTTAAAAGCGTTATTTAAAAGAACAGTCCGTTAAATATGTTTGTTTAACGGACTGCAAATTTACGTTGTTTTTTGAATTAACCAAATTTTTAGGTTCTTTTTTTAGTCAATTCGCTATTTTTTATCTTTCGCTAATTTTTTCTTTTTTTCTGATAATTAATTTTTTTAATGTATCTACCGCCAAATCAATACATTCCTCAAAAGACTGTCCTGTTTTACTTACAACAATGTCATCTCCTGGTACTTCTAACTTAATATCAACTGTCTTATTATTTTTTTCTGCAGTATTCTCTAACTTAAAAGAAACATTCGCTGCAATGATTTTGTCTGACAAAGTTTCTAATTTTTCTAATTTTTTCTCTAAATACTCCTCTAAACCTGGTTTAGTATTGAAGTTTACTGCTTGAAAGTTAATTGTCATAATTACTCTTTTTTGTTCTCACGCGGGTGAGCTTTGTTAAACACTTTTTTTAAATTTTCTATACTCCCATGTGTATAAATTTGAGTCGATGACAAACTTGAATGCCCTAAGATATCTTTTACCGCATTCAGATCTGCTCCGGAATCTAACATATGGGTCGCAAATGAATGCCTCAACATATGAGGACTTTTTTTATGTTTTACACTTATAAGACTAAGATAGTATTTTACTTTCGAATAAACAAGATTATCATACAAAGGTTTTCCTTTTTCTGTTACAAAAACATTCGTACATTGTAAGGTAATTTCATTATGTTTTCTGGTGTTATAATTCGCCAAATCCTCTAACAGAAAGGTCGAAATAGGAATTATGCGTTCTTTGTTTCTTTTTCCAAGAACTTTTATAGAAAGTGTATTCGGATCGATATCATTTTCTTTTAAACCAATTAATTCGGCACGTCGAATTCCTGTTTGATACATTACATCAATCATTAATCGATCACGTAAACCTTCGAATGTATCTGGAAAAAACTCATCATTATTCAATAAATCATTCAACTCTGCTTCTGTAAATGGCACCAAAACTTGTTTATTTTGTTTGAGTGAATGAATTTNNCGATTGGATTAATGGTAAGATGATTTTCTTTGATCAGATATTTATAAAACGTCCGTAAAGCGCTCAATTTGCGATTAACCGTTTTCTCAGACTTTTCTAATTCTGATAAATGCATCACAAATGCACGAATATGATTTTTTGTTGCAAGTTGTATTTCCGACGAATTTTCTTCTTGTTGATAAAACTCAACAAAATCGTCCAAATCTCTTTTGTAGCTGGTGATTGTTAGCGTAGAATAGTTTTTCTCGAGCGCTAAATAATCTAAGAATAGTTGAATAAATTCCATAAAAAAACCTATTCATCAAAGTTACAACTTTAATAAATAGGTCAACAGAAATTAATTTCTTTATATCGTTTAAAACGGCAATTTATGCTTCCTCCTTTTCGATTAAGGCTTGTTTGTAGATTGCTCTACTCATCTTAATTCTATTTGTAACAGAAGGTTTTGTAAATTGTTGACGTGCTCTTAACTGACGTACAACACCTGTTTTATCAAATTTTCTTTTGTATTTTTTTAGAGCTCTTTCGATTGACTCTCCGTCTTTTACTGGTATAATCAACATAATTTTATCTATTTCTTTTTGAGATGGCAAATATACAACTCTTTAGTAATTAAACAAATCGTTTTGTATTAATCTTTCAAAATATTTCTTCCAATCACTAATTTTTGGATCTCCGTTGTCCCTTCACCGATTGTACACAACTTAGAATCTCGATAGAATTTCTCTACTGGGAAATCTTTTGTATATCCGTATCCACCAAATATTTGAACTGCTTCGTTCGAGATTTTAACACACGCTTCCGATGCGTAATATTTTGCCATTGCACCTTCTGTCGTCATTGGTTTTTTATGATTTTTTAAATAAGATGCTTTACGAATTAATAATTCTGAAGCTTCGATTTCTGTAATCATTTCAGCCAATTTGAAGTTAATTGCTTGGAAATTTGCAATTGCAGTTCCAAACTGATGACGCTCCTGTGCATATTTCAACGCTGCTTTGTACGCTCCTTTCGCGATTCCTAAAGATAAAGCAGCAATCGAGATACGACCACCATCTAAAACCTTAAGCGCTTGTTTGAAACCATCACCAACATTTCCTAAACGATTTGCATCCGAAACACGTACATTATCAAAGATTAGCTCTGCTGTTTCCGAAGCACGCATTCCTAATTTATTTTCTTTTTTACCCGATGTAAAACCTGGCGTTCCCTTTTCTATTACAAAAGCCGTCGCGTTATTTTTTGCTCCCTTCTCTCCTGTTCTTGTCATCACAACCGCAACATCACCAGAAATTGCATGTGTAATAAAGTTTTTTGCTCCGTTAATTACCCATTCATCACCATCTTTTACAGCTGTTGTAGACATTCCTCCCGCATCAGATCCTGTATTATGCTCTGTCAATCCCCAAGCACCAATCCATTCTGCTGTTGCTAATTTTGGTAACCAACGTTGTTTTTGTTCTTCTGAACCAAATTCTAAAATATGATTTGTACAAAGTGAATTATGTGCCGCTACAGACAAACCAATAGAAGGATCAACTTGCGAAATTTCGTCTACAATTGATACATATTCATCATATGACAAACCACTTCCACCATATTCTTCTGGGACAACGATTCCCATGAATCCCATTTTTCCAAGTTCTTTGAAAACTTCAACTGGAAAAGTTTGAGCTTCATCCCACTCCATTATATTCGGCTGAATGTATTGTTTTGCAAAATCTCTTGCCGATTGCGCGATTAATGATAAATTTTCATTTTCTAAGAAATCCATTTTTTTGAGTTTTTTTGTTTTTTTATGACTTTCCTCCAAAAGTAATAAATTTCTATTAAGTGAAAAGTTTTTCTTTTACGATTATTTTTACTCATTAAAAATAATTGACTATCAGCGTGTTTAAGTTAATAATATCCTAAAAAAAAACAAATGTTTAAAGTCATTTTCGGAAATGATATTTGACATTTTAATTCGGATAAATTAATCCGAATTTTGTTCCAGAAATAAAATAAACATTATGAAAAAAGGACTATTAATATTAGGAGCAATCCTTACATCAGCAATCTCATTTGGACAAGAAGCAGGTGAATTGCATATGCGCGTAAGAGCAACAGGTGTAGTTCCTATGGAAGATGCTAAAATAGAAGCAATAGGTGGAAATGTAGCGGTTACAAACAATCTTATTCCAGAAATTGACTTTACCTATTATATTACAAAAAATATCGCGGCCGAATTAATCTTAGGAACATCTAAACACGAAGTTGTAGCGGTAAATACTGCATTAGGAAATTTAGATTTGGGACGAGTAATGCTGTTACCTCCAACTCTTAATGTACAATATCATTTGTATCCAACCAAAAACCTAAAACCTTATGTTGGTGCTGGAATTAATTATACAATCTTCTATGATCAAGGGCAAGGAAAAGGGAGAAACGCAGCCGTAACTAGTGTAGATTACAAAAACAATGTAGGTTTCGGATTTCAATTAGGATTTGATTACAAAATCAATGATAAATTATACTGGAACGTAGATGTTAAAAAATTATACTTAAACACAGACGTTACAGTTGGTGCAGCTTTAGACAAACAAGTTTATGTACCAGCAGATGTAGATCTTAATCCTTGGTTAATCAGTACTGGTATTGGTTTCAAATTATTCTAAAATCGACCTTTTATATATATTATGATTTTTTATTAACCAACTAAAAGATCAAAAAGAGAAGCAATTGCTTCTCTTTTTTTATTTAAATTGATTTATTTTTACTCCTCCACTCTTTTATCTTCAATGTGATTTGTTCGAAAATATTCTCGAACCGAAACAAACGTAGGTTCTATATGCACTAAAACGTCTTTTACTTGTGGCATTTTGGCTTGTACAGCATCTTTCAGATCATGACTAATTTTATGTCCTTCCACTACCGAAATCGTTCCATCGACTATTGCATGTAAATCCACATAATAATTCATTCCGTTCTTACGCACATTACATTTTTCAGTCGCCATAACACCAGGAACATGCGAAGCGATTTCTCTGATTTGTTCAATTTCATTTTCGTACAATTGTTCATCCATAATTTCTCCCAACGCAGGTCGAAGGATTTTGTACGCATTATATAAAATAAAACTTGATGCAAAAAGTGCTGCAACATCATCTGCTGCCTCCCAACCTGGTCCCATTACCAATGAAATCGAAATTCCGATAAACGCCATTAACGATGTAATTGCGTCCGAACGATGATGCCAAGCATCTGCTTTTAGAGAAGAACTATTGGTTTCAACACTTTTTCGCATTACATACTGAAACGATAATTCTTTGAATAAAATAATTCCTCCAAGAACTAATAAGGTAAATGGTTTGGGCTGATGATGTGGTGTAATAATATTGTTAATACTTTCTTTTGCAATGATAATCGCAGAAACAATAAGGAAAGTAACCACTAAAAATGTGATTAACGCTTCTGCTTTTCCGTGCCCGTAAGGATGATTTTCATCTGCAGGTTTTGCAGAATACTTTAGTCCAAAGAAAACAAATATAGAAGAAAAAACATCTGCCGAAGACTCGATTGCATCTGCAATAAGTGCGTAAGAATTCCCAAAATAACCAGCCAAAAACTTAATTCCAGCCAAAGAAGCGTTTCCTACAATACTAAAAATTGAAGCTTTGATTGCTTTTTCCGAATTATCATTCATACCAAAAAAATAAGCCCTACAAATGTAAGGCTTATTCTAATTTTATATCTCGAAAATATTATTTTTCTAAGAATGGGTATTTGTAATCTTTTGCAGGAACAAATGTTTCTTTGATTGTTTGAACAGAAGTCCAACGTAACAAGTTCATTGCAGAACCTGCTTTATCATTTGTACCAGAAGCACGTGCTCCACCAAATGGTTGTTGTCCTACAACTGCACCTGTTGGTTTATCGTTGATGTAGAAATTTCCACAAGCATTTTTCAATGCTTTAGCAGCTAATTCTACAGCTGCACGATCTTTCGCGAAGATTGATCCTGTTAATGCGTAAGCAGAAGTTTCGTCAACTAATTTTAAAGTTGCTTCAAATTCATTTTCATCATAAACATAAACTGATAATACAGGCCCGAAGATTTCTTCTACCATTGATTCATATTTAGGGTTCGTTGCTTTGATAACTGTTGGTTGAACAAAATATCCAACTGAATCATCATAAGTACCACCTATTACAACTTCAGCTTCAGAAGATGCTTGTGCACGATCGATATATGCTTTAGATTTTTCGAAAGAGTTTTTATCGATAACCGCTGTCATGAAATTAGAGAAATCCTCTGGAGATCCTAATGTAACAGTTGCTAACATTTCTTTCATTTGTTTCTCAACTTCGCTCCATAAGTTAGATGGAATATAAGCACGAGAAGCAGCAGAACATTTTTGTCCTTGGTATTCAAACGCTCCACGAACTAAACCTACAGCAACTTCTGTTGGACAAGCTGATTTGTGAACCATTACGAAATCTTTTCCTCCTGTTTCTCCTACGATACGTGGATAAGTTCTGTAATTATTGATGTTATCTCCAATTTGTTTCCATAAAGTATTGAAAACTTTTGTAGAACCTGTGAAGTGTAAACCTGCGAAATCTTTGTGTTCTAAAACTGTTTTTGCGGTTTCTGCTCCATCAGTTAAGATCATGTTGATTACACCATCTGGTAAACCAGCTTTTTTGAACACTTCCATTGTTACTTTAGCAGCTAAAGTTTGTTTATCAGAAGGTTTCCAAACTACAACATTCCCCATCAAAGCCATACAAGATGGTAAATTACCAGCGATTGCAGTAAAGTTGAATGGAGTAATTGCGAAAGTAAATCCTTCTAATGGACGATAATCTACACGATTCCAAATTCCTGGAGAAGAAATTGGTTGATCTGCATAAATTTCTGTCATGTATTGTACGTTAAAACGTAAAAAGTCAATCAACTCACAAGCTGAATCAATTTCTGCTTGCATTGCATTTTTAGATTGACCAATCATTGTTGCAGCATTCATTTTTGCACGGTAAGGACCAGCAATCAAATCTGCAGCTTTTAAAAAAATTGCCGCTCTATCTTCCCAAGGCATTGCAACCCAAGCTTCTTTCGCTGCCAAAGCTGTGTTAATCGCTTTTTTTACATCATCTTGTGTTCCTTCGTGGAAATAACCAACAACTTTTTGGTGATCATGTGGAGGACGAATTTCTTTTTTATTTCCTGAAAAAATTTCTTCAGAACCAATGTATTGAGGAACTTCTGTTACCTCGTTAAACATTTTTTTGTATGCGTCTAATAATTGCGCACGCTCTGGCGTACCAGGAGCATATGATTTCACCTCTTCGTTAACAGCGTGAGGAATTTGAGCAAATGATTTTGACATTTTGATTATTTTGTTTGTTTATACTTTTCAAAGTTCAAATTTAAGAAAAATAAATGGAAATGTTTCAGTTCAGATAATTAAGTCTTTTACCACTTTAGACATAAAATTATCCATTATTCTTCCTTTTTATTTTCTTTTTTATCTTTTGTATGAAGAATTTGATTTTCGATATTTTCTAAATATTGAATCTGCATTTCCTGTATTTCTAATAATTTCTTATTCTGATGAACCAATAAATGATCTATTTTTTCACTTAATAATTTTATTTCCAATTCAGCTTTCAAGTTAATTTTATAATCATGTTCGGCTCTATCACGATCTTTATCTTCTTGACGATTTTGACTCATCATAATAATTCGGGCTTGTATTGCCGCTAAACAAGACAAAATCAAATTGAGTAAAATAAATGGATAGGGATCAAAACCTTTGTTGTGCAACATCCAAAAATTAAGAAACATCCAAGCCAATAAGAAAATAAAAAACGAAATAATAAATGTCCAACTTCCACCAAAAGATGCTACTTTATCTGCAATTCTATCGCCTGTTGTCAATGGTTTTGATGTATTTTCTTTTATATTTTCGGAAAGAATAGAATTATCACGAATCGCTTCCACTACATCTTGATCCAATTTTTCCATTTCACCTTTTTCTTGCGAAATCAAATTTGCAAAAAATTGACGACGATATTTGTTCAATACTTTTATCGAAACATAATCTTCTTCGGTAATTGCGGGATAATCTTGCTGAATCAATTTAAAAATCTCTTGCTGAATTTCTTTTCCTTTTACAGCTTCGTAGCGATTAATTGGTTTTTGAGTTACAAAACATTTCATAATAATCTATTTTAGTCAAAAATCACCTAACAAAAAACGCTCCTAAAATTAGAAGCGTTTTAATTATTAAAAGTTATTCGTGTAATAATCGAAATATTTACAATTTGATTTTATTTCTTGATATGTTTTAGTGTCCGAATATTGTTTCAAATTCTTAAAATTAGAACGGTAATTTGCCACTTTAAACGCTAAAATCTTCTCTTCGTTATCATATTGATTTTCGTACAAACGTTTCAATACAGGGTCTTTTGCATTATAAAATCTTCCTTGTTCATTCTTCGACAATGCAAACAATATTTGCGCTTTCATTTCTTTGTCTTTTGTCGAATCAAATGCTTTTTTCAAATAATTTTCTGAAGGCGTAAAATTATCTACGTAATTTCCACCCCAACCAAAACTTTTGTAAAAGAAATTGCTTGTCGCTTCATACTGATCGCCATAATTATTAAATTTTGGTCCATTATCATTATTTCGATCAAATGTCAACAAATAACGATAATAGCCCAAAGTCGTCGTATTGTAGAAGAAATTCCCCAACAAATAATTCGCTTTTGCAGCTTCTTCTGTATTTTTCTTTGCTATTTTATTCAATTCAATCATCGCATTTGTCAATTCTAATTTTGACATTTTTGGTTTGATAAATTTGAATTCATTCAAATATGGTGTTGCAATCACTTGATTTTCGTCACAATTAAAACATTCAATCTTATTATAGCCAAAAATTTTATTCGGAATATTATGATAGCCATCAAACTGATTTTCTACCCAAGTTTTGCTTTCTTTTTCTGTTGTATAATCGTAATCATAAACAAAATAAGCACTTTCTGACGTATGATATTTTTGATCAATCTTCTCAAATTCTTTCTTCGCTAAATCAAATTTCATTTCGCCTAAATACAATGTTCCTTTGAAATCGGCTAAATAATCAGATAATTTAAACTGAATATCTGTCGATTTTTCTGTTCTCCAATCCCATGAACTCGATTTTACTTTTGCATTAATCAAATATTTTTCGAAAGCTGTTTTATTCGATTTTTTATCCAATTTATCCAAATCATTGATAATCGCCCAATCCGGATTTGAACCTAATTGTGTAATTTCATTATGAATCAAAAATGCTTTTCCTTTATCACCTTGCAGAAAATATCGATTTCCCAAAACATCTAAAATCACATTTTTCAAGTTCATTTTTTGATCATCTTCATCTGAATAATCATAAACATCTTCTGGTAATTTTGGATATTCATAATTTAAAATCGACGCATATTTTTGCATCAATTGATTCTCGAAACTATCTGAAATTTTCTTTTGTTCGAAAATCTCTAATAAAATTTCAATCACTTTTTTCTGTTGTTGAAATTCTTTCGATGTTGAATTTACTTTTGCTAAATACGTTTTTGTTTCCGAAAAATTTTTGTTCAATAAATTAAGATATGCCACCGATAAATTCCAATATTCTTTGTTATTAGCTTTTGTTGCTTGCGATTTTGCCAAAGAAATTAATTCATTAATCTGAATTTCATCTTTCGAATTTTCATCAGAACTTCCATAATAATTGTTATTCGTTTTTACAGGTAAATATAAATCCGTATACTTTTTTCGCTCTTGAGACGAATCCCAATAATAATCTTCAGGATTTTGTTGCAAATATTCGCGCTCAATTAAATTGATAGAACGTGCAAATAATATTCTCGCTTGTGGAGCATTCACATCATTCGCAATAATTTTTTTTGCAGGCGCCAACGGATTCGAAAAATCGTTGTAACCTATTAACAAATACAAATCATTTTTTTCTTGAATCGTTTTGGCATTGGCTAACATTTTCTCATAATTCAAATCTTCTGTCACGCGCATCGATTGATAAGCACTCATTTTTCGATCATTTGAATGAGAAAAAACTTCGAAAAAGTCATAATTCGCCTGAATATAATTTCCAAGTGCACGTTCTGCTCCACCTTTTTGATCTAATGCATAATAGTACATCGAATTTTTAAGTCCTTGCGACGCCACATACATGTTAAAATAATTGATGGCATCTTTATATTCATGGAAATAATGGGCAAAACGCACCAATTGATAACCATAACGAGTTTTTAATTCTTTGTCCGTTTCCGCATTCCAACTTTTCTTTAGAACCTCAAGAACTTTTTTATAATTTAGATTATTGACATTTTTCTCTGGACGATCGACATACGACCATTCTCCATTATCGATGTAATAAAAAGCCATGTAAGGTTCTAGGTACTTAGCATACGACAGATAAAGTAAACTTTGTTTATTCTTTTTTACCCAATCTGTTGTCGCAAAATTATAGTTCGCATTGGATGATTTTCCATTCTTTATCATCAAATCAATTTCTTGTTTCGATGCTTTAAAAACCAACTCAAATGCTTGCTGATAGTTAATTCCTAACGTTTTTTGCCAATCCAAAATATTTTCATTCTTTTGATTTGCATCCATCGTATAATATGGATTATCCAACGTCATCAAAAATGGCTGATATTGCGGTGCTTCGCTTAATGTTTGCGAAAAAAGATTGTAGTAATAATAATCTTCTCCACCTCCATCAGCACACGCAAATGCTTTGGTCAAACCAAAAGTTAGGCATAAAGTAAGTACTATTTTTTTCATAATTGTGTTGGTATTGTTTTCAAAAATTTTGAGTCTAAATGATAATAAATCAAGCGATAATTGTAAGATAATTTTGTATCGATAAATGATTTTGTTTCAACTAATAATTCGGGAAAAATCGTTTCAACTTTTATTGTAAAACCTTTGCTCACATAAAAATTTCGAACAAAAAAATCATCTTCCACTTCATAAAATCCATTTCTGATTTTCTTTACAGGTTTTCCTATCAAATCTTGCTCCGAAAAGGAATTGATTAATTTTATTCTTCCTTGATGATTTGTCAAAATTGCCCATGAATAAATTGGCAAAGCAACATCTAATTTGATTGGATAATCGTTTAAATTCTTCAAATAATCTTTCGCTATTTTCAAATCTAAAATCGAATTATTTTCAGATTGATCGGTTGGATTTTCGGTTGCATAACACATCAAAACCATTTTATCCAAAGGCGGAATACCTTCTTGATCTTTAAATTTAACTTGATGCAAACGCAAAGTTGCCGAAAGTTTTTTGCCCGAAATATGTTTCAATTCTGACAAAAACGTAAAATAATTTTCGCGAGTAGATTTCGTCCAATCACAATCTATCTGAATTTCATTGAAGTTTTTCATATTTCCTCTTTCAGCCGTTTCACTCAAAAAATTATACACATCTTTTGCTAAAATTTTGACTTGATCTTTGGATGTATTCAGAAAAGTTTGATTGGTAATAAAAATCGTCGGAATATAATTAACATTGAGTTTTGTTGCATCAAAATTCTGAATAATTCCAACCGGAGAAATTTTATTCAGTTTTTTATCTACATCAAAAAATCGAACGTAAACATTTTCCACTTTCAACGAATCAACCGCTTTTTTTTCTGTTTCGTTCACCAAATAATTACTTCGCCAATAATAAAAATCAATCGGCGACTTTTTGGTTTTGGAAGTACATCCAACCAAACTAATTATCGTAAATAGTATTAAAAATCTGAATAAAAATTTCATACTCAAATTTAACTCAAAATCTACAAAGCACAATCGATGAAAATAGTGAGATTTTATCAAATTAATTGTCGAAATTTATCCTTCATAATATTCTTGAAAAATGAATGATAAAAATTTTCAGCGTGTAATCGAAATGTCTTTTGCGAGTGTTTATCCACACTATATAACTAAAGCAGAAAAGAAAAACCGAACAAAAACGGAAGTTGACGAAATTATTTTTTGGTTGACGGGTTATACTGAAAAAGATTTGGAAGAAATTTTAACGAATAAAACCAACTTTCAAGATTTTTTTGAAAATGCACCAAATTTTAATCCAAATGCAACTAAAATAAAAGGTGTGATTTGCGGTTATCGTGTGGAAGAAATTGAAAATCCATTGATGCAAAAAATTCGATATTTAGATAAATTAATCGATGAATTAGCCAAAGGAAAAACGATGGAAAAGATTTTGAGAAGTTAGATTATTTCCACTTTTTGATATGCTCAATTGGTTGCTTTAATTGAAAACTTAAGGATTTCATTTTCGCTTTGATCAATTTTTTTCGTCCATAATAACTTCTTGTATAATGCAATTCTGCATCGCCTACAAGTTGCAACCATTGTTGATGAAAATATTCGGCCTTTTTCTTGTGTTGACCAATAATTTCGGGAACCGAATGATAATCTCTTTGTTTGAAAAGCTTCATCAGCACACTTTTTCGTTCGATAAAATAACGTGGATTATCAATTGGATTTAAAATATTTTCGAGCGAATCTAAAAAAATCGCCTTATCATAAGTTGTTGCCGACAATAAACTACACGAAATATTTCCCGATTTATCAACAGTTGTTAAAATATTTGATTCGCGCAATTCATCAGACAATAAATTAAAATGTTGCAAAGTATTGAATAACGCAACAGCTATTTTCTGAAAATCTTTGGTGATATCTCTATATTGAATATAAAGTTTGATGTTTTTGTAAAAATTAACTCCGAAATACACAATTCCAACCGTTGAAAGAAAAATTATGGTTGAAAGAAAACTTCTTTTCGACATCGAAAATAAAAGTGTTCGGATACTTTCTTCGAAAAAGAAAACGATAAAAGAGATGAATGAAAGAAGTAAACTTGTTGTTAAACTTTTTATCGACTTCGAATAATACAAATGTTTTGAGAAATCATATTCTTTTTCTCCATCATAAAAATACTTTAATTCATTATCAATTTTTGTTCCTTCGGCAATAGAATTTGTCCAAGAATCTCTAATTTGAACATCATTTTTACTCCATTCTATCGTTTGCTGATTGTAATTTTCAATAGATTCCTCAGTAAATTGTTCAGGAAGATTCAGACGAGAAATACCATTCGAAATCGTGTTTTCCTTTTGCGAAATTCCAACAAAAGCCTCAAATCGTTGTCTCATTTTATCCAAATCTCCACCGCCATTTTGCGCAAATAAATCCAACGTAACCAAATGCCAAACGTTACTCACTTTATTTGGTTCTTCAGAATTCACACGAATCGCACGCCCACGCATCTGATTTGATGTTACAAAAGAACCTACATTACTCGCTAAAATTAAACTATTGATACTCGGCGCATCCCAACCTTCGCCCAAATAAGCGCGAGTTCCGACAATTATTTTGATAACACCTTCGTTGAATAATTTTGTTAAAACAGCCAACAAATTTCCTCTTGAATTATCTTCTGCAACAACTTCGAAAAAATTATCATCGAACATCACCGATTTGAACTGAATCGCTTCTGCTCTATCTTTGAATTGATAAATTAATTTTGGAAGAATTGTTTTCGAAACGATTACCATCGAACCTGTAATAATCGCAAGATGTGGAATTATTTCTGAATTTAGATTTCGAAGTTTTTCGAAAATTGGAAAAACTCCCAACTTTATTTTACTTGGTTCATTCTGTAAATTATCCGAATAAAATTCTTTTCGAATGTAATCCGTCAAAATCACCATGTGCAACTTATCGCCCAAATGTTGATATTCTGACTTTACAATTTCTGCAATACTATCAATCTTTTTTACACTATTTATCAGTGAATTTTTAACTTTTTGATTATAATGTAACGTAACTTTTTTCTGATCGATTGCTCCGATTCGTTTTAAATTCGTTAAAAATGGTTTCAAGAATTTCTCGTGTTCTAAATAAAATTCTTCATCTTTAAACAACAAATAATTGAACATACATTCTGCCCAATAATAATTGAAAGGCGGAAAATCTATCGTTTCGTTTTCTAATAAATCCAAATGCTGAAAATCCAATGGCGTATCAAACGATTTCAGATAAATCACAAAACACGCATACGCATCAAAATCTGCATAAATTTCGTCGAAACAACTTGCGGGCGTTTTTATAAAATCTAACGTCAAAACAAAATCATACAAAGCTGTATTTCCTTTTATTTCTTGGAAAAAAGATTCTACTTCTTCAAGGTTTTTAGAAATAATTTCACTCTCGAAATTTGTAGGAAATGAGCACAACAATAAATCTTGATGTGGGCACAAATCTTTTTGTTTAACCAATTCTGGAACAGAAATTTCGCAATCAATCGGACCACAAAAAGTGAGATAACGATTCCATTCTTCTTTCGCAACATCAAAAGGCGGCGTAGCAGTTAACGCAACAATCTTTGGTGATAATTCACTTTTGATTTTATTGAGACTTTTCCACCATTCATTTTTTAGATGATGCGCTTCGTCTACAATCAAAGTTTTGACGTTATTTTCTTTTAATAATTGAATCAAAGACTGTTCGTCTTTTACCATCGAAGCATGCAATCCTTGATAAGTAGAAATGGTAAGAAATTTTGGTTGATGAATATCCATCGAAATCCAATCGACTTCCTTATTATCAAGAAAAAGCTCAATAAATCGATCTTTCCATTGATTACGAATCGCTAAAGTTGGTGCTAAAATAAGCGTAGGCTCATTAATCCGAAGCATCACTTCCAATCCCAAAACCGTTTTTCCAGAACCAGGCGGTGCTACAACATTAAGATGCGCATCTTCTAAATGAAATTCTAATTCATCTAAAACTCGCTGTTGATAATCGCGCCAAGAATACTTAAATTTTATAGGTTGAGTGTTGAAAGTCATGATTGATAAAAAACTGAATTATTTATCTCCTCGAATTTCCAGTTCCATATCCCATCAACACATCGTATCGTTGTCCCCAAGGGCGATAGTAAAACAACGCTTGATATTGATTTTCAGTTTGCCAAAAACTTCCGCTCACATAACTTGGATCGATTTTACCTGTTTTGGTATTTTTTACAACATATTGATAATTGTAATAACCTTGTTTCAAAAATAATTCGGTTACCCAAAATCCTGCATCGTCTTTTTCTAATTTCGAATTATCGTCAATTTCCCAATTATTAAAAGCTCCCACAACATACGGAACGTATAATCCATTTTGATCTTCGAAAGCGTCTAAGGCAAAATAAACCCACGAATAATCTGCTTCAGAATTTGCTGCATATTCGTTTCCATAACGGTTATTTCGGATATAAAAATTTCCATTAATGTCTGGATAATCATCGTATGGTAAATTATACTTCGGAATATCTGCACGCAAAACAGTATGGTAAACACTATCTTTTCTGAATGTTTTTTCTGTTGTTAAACTCGGAACTTCTAAATTTTTGTTATCAAACCAATTGTATTCTGCACCACCGTCAAACAAAATATTGGTATCATTATATGTTAACTGATTTGGGCGAGAAAAAGATGGTTGATTGACAAAATAACCTTCGTTCCAATTGTTATTTTTCATCAAAAATAATTTTGCGCCGTCAGGAACTTCAGTCAAATTTTGTGTTCCGCTCGAAACTTGAACTTGCAAACGCTGATTCAATTCTTTTATCGTTGGATTATTGTAACGAGAAACCATCACGCCAACATCTGCAATTGGTTGATAAACCGCAAAACGTTTCGTGAAAATTGGATTCGAATCATTTTCTAAATACACTTTCAACACATAATTTCCAGGCAATTTTACATTCATTTGCTCATTCGGAAATTGAATTTGATAATTGGTATATTTTTGATACGTATTGAATGAATTTTTATATGTTCGCGCATAATCAGCATTAACACCATTTAAAAATTCGGTTTGAAAAATATTCGATTCAGACCAATCTGCATTTCTGTGTTCGATAGAATATTGATAACGCTTGTAACCTGCGCTGATATCATCAAAAAGAAAAATTAATCTTTCGCTAGAACCTAACTTGATAATGGGTGTATTATCGTTTGTTTGCGGGTTAAAAATTTGAACCGTCTTGATATTCTTTGGAGGAATTATATCCTGAAATTGTCCAAAAAGAACAGAAGTCAACAGACAAAGTATGATCGAATAAAATTTCATTTTCATTATAATTTTGATTGTTAAAAATACAAAAAAAAGCGTATGTTCTTATGAAAGAGCGTACGCTTTATAATTTTAAAAATTATTTTTTAATTATTTTTTGTTCAGTTATTTTACCATCTATCGTTTGTATTTGAATAATATAAACCCCTTTTACCAGATGATTTAAATTAATCTCAGATTTTGATGTTTTCATCAATTCTTTTCCTTGTAAAGAATAAACTCTTACTTGATCAATTTTTGTATTAGAATTTATCAACACTTTATCTGTTACTGGATTTGGATAAATTGTTAATCCTGATTTATTATTTTCTGATAATCCTAAATGATCTGTTGCAACAATTAATTGAACAACTCCTGTAGGAGTTTTTGTTGCACTTGTAAAATTAGAAATATTAACATAGTAAGTAACCTCTTTTTTAGAATTTTCTATGTTGACCGTGTGTGTAAAATCTGTTACTGGCGCTCCTTTTGTTCCTACACAAGTTAATGCATCTGAAAAAGTTGGATTTGCTTGTTTTTCTTGTTCAGTCAATGTTCTATAAACATCTATTCTTGCATCCCAAAATTGATCAGTTATTGAACGAACAGAAAAATTACTTCCATTTCCATTAAATTTAAACCATACACCATTATCTGAATAATTTGATGTTGATAAATTTATCCCTTCCAAATTAATATCAGCATACATCGAACAAGTTCCTATTAAATCATCAATCACTACATTTGATCTTTTTGTATATCCTGATGTATCAAAAGTTTTATCAAAAGTAAAATTATCTAATAATATCGCTGTCGATTTCTCATCATTTTCTGGAGTTGACCCCGCTGTAGAAAGACAAATATCAAATTCTGAATCTGTAAGATTATTCGAATAAGTAAATAATCTGATGTAATAGGTATTTCCTACAATCAAATCATCTAAGATTGCTCGCTCTTCATCAATACAATCTTTTGTGATCAATTTATTTGAATCTCCTTCATATAATGTAAAATATAAATCGTTTACACTTCCTTCTGTAGAAGATAAATTAATGATATGTCTTTTAGATTTTGCAACAAATTTATACCATACATCGTCCTTATTATTAGCGGATGTGTTACATCCTAACTCTTCTATCGATTTTGATGCATTTTTAAATGTTCCTCTGACTCCTCCATCGCAGAATAAGCTATTTGATGGTGTTAGTGTAATTGCTCCTGTTATTTCATCATTAACAGGTGTTGTTTTAGTCTTGAATGTTATTTCGTTACAATTTTCAGCACTTCCTATTGTATTGTAAGGAATTATTTTCAGAAAATATGATGTATTAGACTTTAAATTACTACCTAATTTATATACTGTTACATTCCCTAAATCAATTCCATTCAAAATAGAATAATTACCTGTTTGTTCTCCCAAATAAATGTGATAACCTTCTGCTCCTTCAGCTGGTGACCATGTTAAATTTTGATCTACCCCAATATTGATGCCATTATCTGTTGGCGAAAGATGTGTTACACAAGAAGGTAAAGTCTCCGTAGATTGAGCTATCACAAAGTCATCAAAATACATGTATAAATTATTTGGGACTCCATTCTCTAATAAAGCAACAGATGCTTTTGCTTTAAATTTAAAATTTGAACCTTCTGGAACTACTCCATTTGGTATTTTAAATTGAGATGAGATAATACCTTGATTAGAATTATCTATATTTGGATCAAATGCTTCATTATATTTGATTGCCTCTCCTAATTCTACCCAAGTCACTCCATTATCTACAGAATATAAGAATTGTACCTCTCCATTTATTACACGATCAGAAAATTTAAAAGCCCTTGTTTTTACCGAAATAGAAATTTCTTTTCCATTAGATCTGGTATCATTTTTTGTTATAAATTCTACTACTGGATTAGGAGCTACCGTAGTTGCTGAAATTGATTTTCTAAGCGATCTACTACCATTTAATGGGCTGACGTTAGAATTTATCCAACCTGTACTCGATGGTGTATATGACCATCCTGATGGAAGAGCTGATGTTTCGAAAGTTTCGTTAATAGTAATCTGCGCATGAATCACAGAAAAAAACACCATAAAAAAGGTAAAGTTTAAAATTTTGTTCATAAGTAAATTGATTTAAGTTATTAATATTCAATATTACATCATTTTTTAAGAACAAAAAATGTCATAACAAAAAAAAGTCCTGTTTTAAAAAAAAACAGGACTTTTTAGAAAATTTTTCTATTTTATTTAGTACAAAGCAGGAAACTCATTTGGTTTTGCTTCGCGCATTAATTCATAAACTTGTTCTGTAATATCATCAACAGAAGGTTTTGAGAAATAATCTCCATCAGTCGCATACGCAGGACGGTGAGCTTTCGCAGTAATCGTCAATGGTGCGCTATCTAATGTAAAATATCCACCTTGTTTCTCAATAATTTCTTGTAACAAGAATGCACTTGCTCCACCAGGAACATCTTCGTCAACAATCACTAAACGATTCGTTTTGTTCAAACTTTTCGCAACATCTTCATTAATATCGAAAGGCAATAAAGATTGCGCATCAATTACTTCAACAGAAATACCTAATTGCTCCAATTCTTTTGCTGCATCCATCACAATTCTCCAAGTAGAACCGTATGTTAACAACGTTACATCTTTTCCTTCTTTTGTAATTTCTACTTCACCAATTGGCGTTGTAAATTCACCGATATTAATTGGTGCAGGCTCTTTCAGACGATAACCGTTCAAACTTTCTACAACAATCGCTGGCTCATCTGCTTGCATCAATGTATTGTAAAAACCTGCAGCTTTTGTTAAATCACGCGGAACTAAAACATTCACACCACGAACCAAATTCAAAATTCCTCCCATTGGCGAACCTGAATGCCAAACACCTTCTAAACGGTGACCACGCGTTCTGATAATCACAGGCGCTTTTTGACCTCCGTTCGAACGATAAAGTACAGTTGCCAAATCATCAGAAATTCCTTGTAAACAATAAAGGATATAATCTAAATATTGAATTTCTGCAATTGGACGTAAACCACGCATCGCCAAACCAATTCCTTGACCAAGAATTGTTGCTTCGCGAATTCCTGTATCCGAAATACGATCGATTCCATATTTTGCTTGAAGACCTTCTAAACCTTGGTTTACATCACCAATATTTCCCGCATCTTCACCAAAAACTAATGCCTTTGGATATTTCTCGAAAATTTTATCAAAGTTATCACGAACAATTACACGACCATCTTCTAACGCTGGATTTTCTCCAAACTCAGGTTTTACTTGTGGAACTTGTGTTGCTGTACCAGAAACTAATTTAGTTGAATAAATTTCTTCTTCGCGTTTCATTTTAACATCTAACCAAGAAATTAATTCAGTTTTAGAAGTTAAATTTTCTGAACGAGTTAAACGAATAACTTTACGAACAGCTCCATAAACATCACGTTTGAAAGGGCTTTTCTTTGATTTTAGATTACTAATTTCAATGTTGATAAAAGCTCCATTCACACTTTCTGAAGCAACTTTCGTTAATAATTCTAATGACTCATTTTTCAAATCCAAAATTGGATTCAAATAATCGTCCCAACATTGTTTTTGAGAAGCTTTAACTTCAGCTTTAACATCAGCTTCTAATTGATCCAACTCTTCCGCAGAAATAATTGCTTCCGAATGATCTGCAAATGCTAAAATATATTCACGGAATTTTGTGATTCCATCAAATTCTTTTTCCCAAGTCAAACGCTCCTCTGATTTATAACGCTCGTGCGAACCAGAAGTTGAGTGACCTTGCGGCTGCGTACATTCTTGCACGTGTACAATACACGGAATGTGATGCTCACGCGCAAATCTTTCTGCGCGTGTATAAGCTTCAATCAAAGCAGGATAATCCCACGCTTTAACAGTAATAATTTCGTAACCTCTTTCCTCTTCCGTTCTTCCGAAACCTGATAATAATTCAGAAAGATTCGATTTTGTACGTTGAAATTTAGCTGGTACAGAAATTCCGTAACCATCGTCCCAAATAGAAACAACCATTGGCACTTGCAAAACTCCACCTGCATTTATAGTTTCCCAAAAATGACCTTCAGAAGTACTTGCATCTCCAATTGTTCCGAAAGCAATTTCATTTCCGTTTACAGAAAATTGTTGATCTTCGTCTGATTGAGGAACATTTCTAAAATATTTTGAAGCTTGTGCTAAACCTAACAAACGTGGCATTTGACCAGCTGTTGGCGAAATATCTGCACTCGAATTTTTTTGTTCTGTTAATTTTTTCCAAGAACCGTCTTCATTTAAAGAACGTGTTCCGAAGTGAGATGTCATTTGACGACCTCCAGATGAAGGTTCTTTCTCTAAATCTGTTAAAGCATATAATTGTGCAAAAAATTGTTCAACAGTTAATTGACCAATTGCGAACATAAATGTTTGATCGCGGTAGTATCCAGAACGAAAATCTCCATTTTTGAATACTTTTGCCATTGCAATTTGTGGTAATTCTTTTCCATCACCAAAAATTCCAAATTTTGCTTTCCCAGTAAGTACTTCTCTTCTCCCTAAAAGACTTACTTCGCGAGACATAAAAGCAGTCTTGTAATCATTAATGATTTGACTTTTAAACTCTTCGAAAGTAATTTTATTTACCTCTTTTGTTTCCATTTCTTTTGTTTGTTGCATCACAAATTTAACAAAAGATTTGTAACTTACACCATACAATTTGCGTCTAACGAATAGATTATAGAATTGTATCATCCAATTAATAACTATAAAAATAAATACATGAAAAAAACTTTACTGAGTATATGTCTGGTTTTTGCCTTTGCAAATTCACCATACTTAATGGCTCAAACGAAATCTGGAAACGCAACTTTTGTGACGCAAGTAGAAGGAATTAAGGAATACAAACTACCAAATGGATTACAAGTTTTATTAGTCTCTGATCAATCGCAAAGTAATGTTGTAGTAAATATTGTTTACAATGTTGGTTCTAAACACGAAGGTTACGGTGAAAAAGGAATGGCGCATTTGTTAGAACATATGTTGTTTAAATCAACAAAAAACTTAGGTGATATCAAGAAAATGTTATCTGACAAAGGTGGACGTGCAAATGGAACGACATATTATGATCGTACAAATTATTACGAAGTTTTCCCATCAAGCGACGAAAATTTACGTTGGAGTTTGGAAATGGAAGCTGATCGTATGATTAATGCAACCATTAAACAAGAAGATTTGGACAAAGAATTTTCGGTTGTACGTAATGAATTTGAAATTGGTGAAAATGATCCGTCAAGTGTTTTAATGGAACGCGTTATTTCTGCTGGCTATTTATGGCACAATTACGGAAAATCTACAATTGGATCTAAAGAAGATATTGAGCGTGTAAAAACACCACAGTTGCGCAAATTCTACGAAAAATATTATCAACCAGATAATGCAACCTTAATTATTGCTGGAAAATTTGACGAGAAAAAAACGATGGAATATGTGAATCAGTATTTTGCTTCGATTCCAAAACCAACGCGTGTTTTAGACGAAGTTTTAACAGTTGAACCAGCGCAAGATGGTGAAAAATTTGTTGAAGTAAAACGTGCAGGAGATTCACAATCTGTTGGTGTAATGTATCACGTTGCGGCATATAGCGATAAAGATTATGCAGCTATTGATGTTTTAAATAATATTTTGACTTCAGATCCTTCGGGATATTTGTATAAATCTTTGGTTGACACACACAAAATTGCTTCTATTTGGGCGTATAGTCCAGAAGTTCGCGATGCGAGTTTCTTCTATATTGGAACTGAAATTCCAAAAGAGAAAAATATCGAGCAAACGAAAAATGATATTCGTGCAGAATTAGACAAAGTTGCTACAATTAATTATACTGATCAAGATGTGCAGCGTGCGAAAACAAGTATTGTGAAAAACATCGAAAACCAGAAAAATAATACAATTAATTATGCCATTGGTTTAACTGAAATTGTTGGTGCTGGTGATTATCGTTTAGGTTTCTTGTACCGTGATAATATTGAAAAAGTAACCAAAGAAGATGTAAAACGTGTTGCTGAAAAATATTTTAGAGCGAATAATAGAACAGTTGGAACTTTTATTCCGACGAAAGATGAAATTCGTGTAAAACCGACTGAATTAACGAATAAACAGATTACAGAATTAGTTTCGAATTACAAAGGTCGTGCAGTTGAGAAAGAAGCAAAACCATTTGAAGCTTCAATCAAAAACTTAAAAGCTCATTATGCAGAAGGAAAATTGAACAATGGTCTAAAATATGGAATCATCGACAAAGAAATTAAAGGTGAAAAAGTAATTCTTTCATTTAATTTACCTGTTTCGAATGAAAAAGATTTGGCAAACAAAGGAATGATCGGTCAATTAACGGCTGAATTGTTAATGTCTGGAACGAAGAATTTAACAAAAGAACAAATCAAAGATCAATTAGATGCTTTAAAATCTTCGGTTGGATTTAGATTTGGAGGACAAAATTTATCTGTAACAATTAATACGTACAAAAATTCATTAGACAAAACAATGGATATCGTGCGTCAAATCATTACAGAACCAACTTTTCCTGAAGCTGAATTAGCAAAATCTGTAAATGAATACACAACATATTTAGATGCAAATACAAACGATCCGCAAGCATTAGCCTTCAACGAAATTAGTCGTTTAACATCTAATTATCCTAAATCTTCTATTTTTTATACAGCTTCTTTTGCTGAAACAAAAGATGATTTAAAGAAAATCAAACAAGCTGATTTAGTTGATTTTTATAAAAATATTTTAGGTGCACAAAATGGTGTTGTTTCTATTATTGGAACAAATGACAAAGCGAAAGTTGAAAAATTATTAAACGATACTTTTGGTAAATGGAATAGCAAATCGAAGTACGAAAAAGCGTATCCAACTTTTACAGCAACGAAAAAAGAGGATAAACTTTATAACATTCCAGACAAAGAAAATGCTGCTGCAGTTGGATCAATTAACTTCAAAATGAATCGTGAAAGTGCTGATTACGCCGCAATGGTTATGGCAAATGAAATGATTGGAAGTGGAGGATTTTTATCTGCTCGTATTCCAATGCGATTAAGAGAAAAAGAAGGAATCAGCTATGGTGCAGGTTCATATGTTTCGATTCCAAACGATCCTAAAAACGATGTAGCTTCTTGGGGATATTATGCATTTTTAAACCCTACAAAACGTGAAGCAGTTGAAAAAGCATTGAAAGAAGAAGTTGCAAAAGCATTGAAAGATGGTTTCACAGCGGACGAATTGAAAACAAATATTGTAAGTTGGAAAAACGGTCGTACAACTTCTTTGGGAACTGACGGAACTTTGTTAGGCTTATCGAATGGTTATTTATTGAATGGAATTACGTTTGATGAATTTGATAATTTAGAGAAAAAAGTAGATGCTCTTAATGTAAACCAAGTAAACGAGGTTTTCAAAAAGTACATTTCTTTAGATAAATTAACTTCTGTTTACACAGGAACTTTTGATAAAAAGTAAATACAATTCATATTAATTAAAAAAAAGCTTCAGAATAATCTGAAGCTTTTTTTATGATTTATTTAGAATAAGAATCTGCATAATTATTCATTTTCGGTCTAAAATGTGAAAAAATTTGTTAAAAAATCCTCATTTTAACATCATACTAAGTTTTTGGCATCATAATTTCTTAACACTAAAAACAATAAAAAAACAATTAACCTTAAATAATAGTTCATATGCAAGGATTAGAAGAAAACAATCAACCAACAAACAAAGGAAAAAATGGTTTAGTAGTTCCTTTGGCATTAGTCGGAATATTATTAGCAGGAAGTGTAGGATATAATATTTATCAAGCAAATCAGATCGGAAATCTTGAAAAAAATGAATCTTTAAATTCTCAAATCCTTAAAAACGAAACAGGTCAAAAGGATCAAATTCGTAAACAATATGATTCGATTTTAAACGACTATACACAATATAAAGCACGCATCGAAGATCGTAACAATTTATTGAGCGATAAAGAAAATATGATTCAGTTAAAGAATCAAGATATTCAAGAAATTTTAGATAAAGACAATCCAACTGCAGAGGAAATGAATCGTGCTCGTAAAATGATTAACGATTTAGAAGGAAGTGTAAAAAATTACAAATCTGAAGTTGCTCGTTTACAAAAAGAAAATGCAATTCTTGTACGTAGCGTTGACGAATTAAATAATAAAAATTCTGCTTTAACAACAGACAACAACAATTTAAGAGAAAACAATAAAGAGTTAACATATAACTACGAAACAGAAAAAAGTGTTCGTCAAAAAGACAATGCAATTTCGAAAGGAAAGATCAATGAATTAAGTTCAACTTTATCTGTTTCTAATCAACAAATCAAAGGAATTCGTGTAAGAAATAGCGGAAAAGAAGTTGAAAAAACACGTGCAAAACGTATTGATAAAATTCGTGTTTCTTTTGATGTAGATCGTAATTCGAGAACAGAATCTGGAGACAAAAAATTATATGTTGCTATCTATAATCCTGACGGAACATTAGGAAGATATGGAAATGCGCAAGGCGGACAAATTGAATTGAGATCTGGAGATACAGTTAATTTCTCTGATGCAATCAACTTTAATTACACAAACGGACAAACAAAAAATATTACGTTTGATTGGGAAAACGAGGAATTCCAAAAAGGAGTTTACACGTTCAATGTTTACGAAAATGGATTTAAGATTAGTCAAGCAAAAATAACCCTAAACTAATTATTGACACAAGACTAACCAAGAAAGCTCAGCAATTGCTGAGCTTTTTTTGATTTAATATATCTTTTAAATATTATCGTTTCAAAAGATTGATACTAACAGTTGCCAATTCACTGTTTGGATATTTTTTGAACAATGTTTTATCTGGAACTAAACCAGTTTCTTGACAAATTCGATGAAAAACATCGACTTCTACAATATATTGATCCGAAAATCCATGCGTTGCATCATACGCTGTTGCAGGTGTATTTCCTAAATTCTCCGCCGTTAAATCTGGAGCAATCGTATGTAATTCGATCAATAACAAACCAAATTTATCTACATAAGGCGCCCATTTTTTGAGATGATTCAATAAATTTTGTTCCACATCATTATTTGACAATCGTTTTCCTCTAAACGCAAAAGCTCCTGTAGAAGCACTAATTCGATTTGTTTTGATATCTTCTACATCTTCCCAAATTCGATTATGATCTAAAAATGTTCTAATGTTTAATAAATCACTCAACTCTATTGAATAATCATTTTTCAAATCTGTTGCCAAACGATCTGGATCACCAATATCACCCCAAATCACTTTTGCCCAAATATCATTTTTAATTAAATTGGCACGCGTTACTTTCAGCGCTGCTTGATTATAATCTGCACCAACCAAAAAAAGTGGATATTCGTCGAGATGTTTTCCCCGTAAGGTTTGACGTTCTATCACATCATACAAATGTTGTAAAAGCGCTCCATTCCCGCATCCCATATCCAAAATTCCTTTCGGTTGCTCTTCTATTGGACGATTAAAAATATCTACAATAAACTCATCAATCACTTTGAAATAAGTGGAATGCGCTCCTCCACTACCCCAAACATTCATTTCGCGATTCACGTGTTGTTCATCTTCGCCTTCGGTAATTTCACGCAATTTTGTTGGCGAACCAAAAAGCAAATCATTCAACTTCGCGAACATTGGTAAATAAGAAACTGTAACACCATAAGATGTTGCACGGCGCGCAAAAAATAATCCTATTTCTGTGAATTTATAGTTTTTTTCGTGTTTTGTAAACCAACCTAATTCGGTTAATCGTTCCAATATTTTCTCGAAAGTTTGTGGGTTTTTGTGAAATTCATCTGGATTGAAAGAAGCTTCCATAAAGTATTTATGAAACAAACCACTCATTCCCATTCGCACAATAATTGGTCCAACTAAAACGCCTTCGATATGTTTGGTAATTTGATAATGCAAAGGTTTTTCAAGAAACTCTTCGTCGTCAGCAGTCATCAAATAAGTTTTATATTTATCAAATAATTTAATCCATTTTTTACAAAATTCATCCGAAAAATCATGTTGATTAATTACTTCATTTTCTGCCAAAAAAACAGCTAAATCATGGTAAATATCAACATTAGTAAATGCGCGATCTGAATATTTATTGGTTTGAATCTCGACGCTATTTTCTGCATTATTCACTGAATATTCTAACATATTCTGCGAAGCCAACACACGCAAAGCAACATTTAGGTAACCTTCGTTTGCCTGAAATTCGTTTGTCAATTCTTCTAACTGTATAGTTTTACGCTCGACGATATAATGCAAAGCTCCTTTTTTAGCCAAAGCACTTAATACCGGAGCCGTTACCAAACCATCGAGATGTCTAAAAATTAACGATCTCAAATATTTTTTATCCATTTTGGGCGATTTTTTCTACTATAAATATATTGAAAATTGCGAAAAGTTGATGTGAAGGTTATTGTAAAATTTTAAAAATTAGAAATTAAAAAAAACCTCATCTATTGACAAGGTTTTTGATGTATTTGATTAATCAATTTTGATAAAATTACCATTCAAATCAAATTTCAAATCGACATTATTTTGTAACAATTCTACTTTTATTTCTTTGTCTTTTGTATCCATTTCAATTGATTTCGCATCGATTTTAGGATATTTTGATTGAAGATATTTTTGAATATTATCTGGGAAAAATTTAATCGGAATCGCTTTTCCTAAACCATTTTTCACCTCCTTCCAATCACCATTATCTGTAAATTCTATTTTTGTTCCGTCTTTCAACTGAATATTATATGTTGTGATATTGCGTTCAACTTCTTTTATCGCATTCACAAACTCCATATTACCAAAGTTTTTCGAAACAAAATTTTGTGCATTAATAGGTAAACTATTTGCTGAAATCACCGTTTCATTTGGATCAATATTTACCGTTTTTTGTTGACCATTATCTTGTAAAAACTCATAAGTATTTTGTGAAGTCGATGACTCTGGATGATTCGCAATATCACTTTCCGAAACAATTGGCTGTTCTGCAACTTCAGATTTACTTGTGATAACTTCTGAGTTTTCTGTTTTCTTCGATTCGCACGAAGAGAAAACTAAGCTTAAAATGGCGGCTGTTGATAAAATTATTTTTCTCATGATTTGGATTTTAAACGTTTATCAACAAGCATTATACCATAAAAAAAGCTGATTAAAAATTTAACCAGCTTTTAAGAATTTATTTTTTCTTCTGAACTAAAATCAGGTATTCCCAAGGTTTTAATTTCAGTTTTGTTGTAGCATCAAATGTCACATCTTCGTTGTTCATAAAATTTTTGTACACACCATTAATTGGAACTGTAATTTCTTTATTTGCTTTCGTAAAATTCGCAATAAAATAAGCTTCTGTCGTATTTTTTTGACGTTTGAACGCTAAGATAGATTTATCATCAGATGTTTTCAAACGTTCGTAAGAAGCCGCTTTTTTCGCTCCATTAAACGCTTCATTTGTGATTTTTAATTCTCCTAACTTTTCGTAAACGCCACGCATTTTTGCTGTTGAATTACGATCAATAGAATCTTTGACAAAGAATTTTAAACGACGATTAAAATCTTCTTCTTGTCCATTATAAATCAAAGGAATTCCTGGTAAAGTATACGTTAATGCAGCAAATGTTTCGACCGCATCACCCATTCTTTCGTACTCAGTTCCAGCCCAAGAATTTTCGTCATGATTTGATGTGAATAATAATTTATAATCATCCGCTTGCCATTTTTTCGGAATCGAATCCATGTACGCATCAATCGCAGAAACATTCTTTTTACCTTTTGCAATGTCATTCATGATATGATGAATTTCCCAACCATAAGCGGCATCGAACGCATTATTTGCTAATAAATCTGGCTTCTCTGTTTCACCTAACATAAAAATTTCGCGACCTTTTGCCAATTGTGGTTTTGCTTCGTTCCAAAAATCTGTTGGAACTTCGTGCGCCATATCACAACGGAAACCATCAATTTTGAAATCATCTAACCAATATTTCATATCGGCAATCATCTGTTTGCGCATTTCTTTGTTATCGAAATTTAATGCCACAACATCCGACCAATCGTAAGGAGAATGCATTTTTCCGTTCTTATCTTGTTCGTACCAATCGGGATGTTGTTTTACCCAAGGATGATCCCAAGCCGTGTGATTCGCAACCCAATCCAAAATCACATAGATTCCGTTTTTGTGCGCTTCATCAACTAATTTCTTAAAATCTTCGGCATTTCCAAATTCTGGATTGATTCCTCTATAATCTTTGATCGAATAATACGAACCTAAACCTTCTTTTCGATTTTCTTCTCCAATTGGATAAATAGGCATAATCCAAAGGATTTTAACACCTAATTTCTTGATATTCGAAATCTCTTTTGTTACCGCCGCAAAAGTTCCTTCTGGTGAAAATTGACGAACATTCACTTCATAAATCACAGAAGTTTCTGCCATATCAGCCGTAAAAGGTAAAATACCTTGTTGTTTCATTTCAGTTTTAACGTCTTCTGACTTTGTTTCCTTTTTGCTTTCACAACTTGTCAAAAACAAAGTTGTCATCAAGGTTAAACCAACTATTTTTTTTATCATTTTTTCTTCTATTACTTCTCAAAAAATTAATTAACTTTCTCTAATAACACAATATCAGAAGTTGTATTCAATTCTAAATTTCCGTTCACAACTTTTCCAGAAAAACCTGAATAAGCATCGCGAACTTTGGTACCATCTTTCCAAACAGAACTTACATTAATTGTGTTTTTACCAATTGGCATTTCTAAACCAATCACCACTTCGTCTGTCTTATATTTTCTTGTAAAAATATACGGAGAATTTTGCAAATCTGTTTGATTTCCTGCTCCAACTGCTGGATGATTTCGTCTAAATTGTCCTAATTTTTGGTAATGATTCAATAATGATTCCGTTTCTGAATTTGGTTTAATATCTTCCCAATTCATATTCGAACGAAGATTTGCATCTCCATCAACACCTTCAATCTCTAAAGGACGAGCCGTTTCGTCTCCATAATAAATTTGCGAAATTCCTGGCGCCAACAACAATCGAGTTCCAGCGTCCCAAGGATTTTGACGATCTTTATCAAAAGGCGAACCATCATCGTGCGAGGTAATATAGCTCATCACAGATTTTCCTTTCATTTTGTTTTGAAGAATATCATTGTATCGATCAAAAACAGTTTGATTAGATTCTTTCTGAGTTGAACGCAAATTGAAATTGATTAACGCATCAAATCCATTCTCGAAATAATTAACCGTTTTATCAGGAAAATTATATTGTTGACCATCATTAATCGAATATCCATAAACTTCTCCTAACAAGAAAAATTTATTCTGATCCAATACTTTTGTAGGATTATTCGCTTTATATTCTGCGAAAGCATCTTGACAAATTTCCTCGAATTTCTTCCAAACATTTTCTTCTGTATGTTTCACCGTATCGACACGATAACCATCAATTCCGTAATTACGAATGTAATCTGAAAGCCATTTCATGATATAATATTTCGGTGCTTTTGGAAGGTTATATTTCGCGAAAAAAGCATTCAATTCAGCAACTTCTTTGTCCAAACGACCTTCTTGCGACCATTTTGCTAACAATTGCGGAGGTAACATCACATCATTTTCTGATTCCGTTAAAATGTCTGGTAGATTTTTCACCAACGTACATTCAATTGTCGTTTTGTAAGACTCATAGGTACATTGTGGTGAAACACGAACCCAATCAGCAGGAAAAACACCGTCCGAATTTGTGACTGGACCTGTGTGATTAATCACCGCATCCAACATAATACGAATGCCTTTCGCATGCGCTTTGTCAACTAATTCTTGCAACTCTTTTTCAGTTCCCCAGTTTTTATCAATCGACGTCCAATCTTTTGTCCAATAACCGTGAAATCCATATGTTTTTCCTTGTCCTTCGTCTACAAAACCGTGAATTTGCTCTACAATTGGCGTCATCCAAATCGCATTAACTCCTAAATCTGAAAAATAATTATCTTCTATTTTATTGATTACTCCACAAAAATCTCCACCTTCAAAACCTCTTAATTTAGCAGTTTCGGCAGTTCTTCCGTAATTGATATCATTCTTTTTATCTCCATTCTCGAAACGATCAGTCAACAAAAAATAAATATTTGCACCATTCCAAACAAATGGTTGTTTTTCTGAATGATTTGTCTGCGTAGCTTGTGTTGTTGTTTTTGAGCAAGAGCTTAAAAACAATGAAGCTATTCCTAACGTGAAAAATATTTTTTTCATAATTATGTTGTACGCTTTAAGTTCTACGTTTAAAGTTTTTTTACCCAACTTATAACGTAGAACATATTACTTTTAGATTCCTCCATTCGTCGGAATGACATTTACTTTATTGTCATTCTGAAATTATCGAAGAAGCTTTTTTAATTTCTTGTCAAGATGACTTTATTTAATCTCTTTGATACTAATTGCAAAACCTCCACCAGCTTGAGATGTTAAATCTAAAACAGATTTTGAATCAACCTTTTTTGTTTCGATTTTATAGGCTTGAGGATTTGTTTTGTAATGCGCATCTTTTGCATCAGCATAGATTTTCGCTTCGTATTTTTTCCCTTTATCTAAGAAATCTAACTTGATTTTCGTTGAACGAGGCGTTTCACCATTTACATTTCCAACAAACCAATTATTCGAGTTTTTGTCTTTACGTGCAATTGTTAAATATCTTCCTGGTTCAGCTTCTAAATAGTTAGAATCTTGCCAATCTACAGGCACATCTTTGATAAATTGAAATGCATCAGAAAATTGTTTGTAATGCTCAATAATATCAGCAGCCATTTGCAAAGGCGAATACATTGTCACATATAAAGCCAACTGATTTGCAATCGTAGAATTAACGTGCGAATGGTTGTTTGGATTTAATTTCTCCACATCCATTTCGAAAATACCAGGCGTATAATCCATTGGTCCACCTAAAAGACGCGTGAAAGGTAAAACTGTTACGTGATTTGGTTTAGAACCTCCAAAAGCTTGGTATTCTGTTCCACGCGCAGATTCATTACCGATTAAATTTGGCCATGTACGCGCAACTCCTGTAGGACGAACCGCTTCGTGAGCATTAACCATAATTTTATATTCAGCCGCTTTTTCGATTGCATATTGATAATGATTAATCGTATTTTGGCTGTAATGATAATCTCCACGAGGAACGATATCACCTACATATCCACTTTTTACAGATGTATAACCGTTATCATTCATGAATTTATAGGCTTTATCCAAATGTCTTTCATAATTACGAATTGATCCAGACGTTTCGTGATGCATCATAATTTTTACACCTTTTGATTTTGCGTAAGCGTTTAACATTTTTACATCAAAATCTGGATAAGGCGTTACAAAATCGAACACATAATCTTTGTGATTACCGAACCAATCTTCCCAACCTTCGTTCCAACCTTCAACTAAAACAGCGTCAAATCCGTTTTCTGCAGCAAAATCAATGTACTCTTTTACATGTTCATTATTTGCTCCATGCTTACCGTTTGGTTTCGCATTTTTATAATCGGTTACACCTAATTGCACCGTCGGGAAATCATCTGTATATGCCCAAGAACTTTTTCCTGTAATCATTTCCCACCAAACACCAACGTATTTTACAGGTTTGATCCAAGAAGTGTCTTTAATTTTTGAAGGTTCATTCAAATTATAAACCAATTGCGGCCCTTTGAAAGCAACTTCTCGTGCATCATCACTCGCAATAATTGTACGCCAAGGCGTATTGAAAGGTGCCTGTAAATAACCTTTATCACCCAAAGCATCTGGAGTTAACCAAGATTCAAACGTTAATGTTTTATCATCTAAATTTAAACTCATTGCAGGATAATTAATCAACGCAGCTTCGTGTAAATTGATATAAAGTCCATTTGTTGCTTTCATCATCAAAGCTGTTTGTACACCTGTTTTAGAGAAGGCTTGTTGAGATGCATTTCCAATATAAGCTTTATCAAATAATCCTCTAATTTCTGATAATTTAGATTCTGTGTAATCGTATTCTTGCGTATCATAATCACCAGGAATCCAAAAAGCAGTGTGATCTCCCGCCATTGCAAACTGAGAATGTTCTTCTTTGATCACAAAATATTTTAAATTCTTTTGTTCTGGAAATTCATAACGGAAACCTAAACCTTCGTTGAACAAACGAAAACGAATAATCATTTGACGATCTGTATTTGGTTGAGAAACCGTAACAGCTAATTCGTTAAAATTATTTCTGATTTTATCTACTTCTCCCCAAACTGGTTTCCAAGTTTCGTCGAATGTTGACGTTTTAGTATCGATGATTTTAAACCCTGATAAAAAGTTTGCAATATCTTTTGCCTTTTCATCTTCTACGCGATCTTGCACTGCAAAATCCATTTCTTTGTGTTTTGTTTTAAACTCAAAACCTAAATGACTTGGTTTTATAACATCTTTACCTTTGTACTTTAACTGATAAGTAGGTTTTCCGTCTTTAGACAACGAAAAATCCATCACAAAATTTCCATTTGGTGATTTCAACTCTTGTCCATAAACCATATTCATCATCGCGATTCCTAACCCCAGTATAAACTTAAAGTTTTTCATATTTCTTGTTTTTGTTTTATTGTCTGTTTTATGCTTTACGCCTAATGCTTAAAGCAATAAATTTCTTGTCAAGCTGAACTTGTTTCAGCTTCTCATCGTCTACTTTATGCGATCCTGAAACGAGTTCAGGATGACCTTGTTTATTCGTCATTTCGAGTGATTCTGATAAGAATTGTATCGAGAAATTAGACGAATATTCACATCTTACTTC
>NZ_DLJI01000054.1:0-16825 GCF_002484185.1 Empedobacter sp. UBA7620
TCAATACACAAAAAGAGAATCTTTAGGATTCTCTTTTTGTGTATTGATAATTTGGATGCGATGTTGAAACGAGTTCAACAAGACATAAGGTAGATGTCATTCCGACGAATGGAGGAATCTATAATTAAATTATTTTTGCATCTAACATCTACAACTCTGCCAAAAATTTCAGCGTATCAATATTATCGGCATAATCTGTTAATTTTGGGAATTGAGTTTGCCCAAATTCAACATAATTCGGATTATCTCTCATATCGTTTCCAACCACGCATTGTATTTGATCTTCATTTTCAATCAAATAATTTTTTACATCATTTACATCTTCATAAACTTCAAAATTTACAACTGCAATTGGAGAATGTAAAGCTGTATCTTTTTTCATCAGAACAAAATTATTGTCTAAAAATTCATCTTTTCCTAACAAAAATATTGCACGATTGTAATCGTAATTATTTGCATATTTAGGATGATTAATCACATCACCATAAGAAAAAATAGCTTCGAAAATTTTTGGTAATTGCGCTTCATCTTTTACATAAAGTTTCGTCACATTTCGGCAACCTAATCCAAAATAAATGAATAAGTCGTTACCCAATTTTTTCAATTCTTCATCAGTTTCCGAACCATTCAATACAGCAACTGAAGTTCTATTTTTACGAATAATGTTAGGAACTTTTCCAAAATATTGTTCAAAATAGCGTGCCGTGTTATTACTTCCAGTTGCAATAACCGCATCAAAATTTTCTAATCGTTCAACAGTTTGAATAATCGATTTGAAATTTTCATCAATCGAATACAAATATTTTATCGCTAATTTGATTAATTTATCATCTTTTGATGAAGTTTTAATCAACGCATTATTTCCAGAAATAACAACAGAAAGCAAATCATGAAAACCAACCAAAGGTAAATTTCCTGCCATTATAATTCCAACATTTTTTGGTGTTTCAGCAAATGGATAATCTTTCGTCCAAGCCAATAAATTTTCTTCCGTTAAAGCTTTTGCCCAACTTT
This sequence comes from Empedobacter sp. UBA7620, assembly GCF_002484185.1. Lineage (NCBI taxonomy): Bacteria > Pseudomonadati > Bacteroidota > Flavobacteriia > Flavobacteriales > Weeksellaceae > Empedobacter > Empedobacter sp. UBA7620. The sequence goes on from NZ_DLJI01000054.1 coordinate 1,015, forward strand.
TCAAGGCTAACGTAATATTATCTTTTGTAAACCAATTGTTGTAGGCTTCTGCATCGCTCACCGCATATTCAGCTTCTTCTTTCCAATTCTCGAATTTTTCTGTCAGTTCCGCGTCTTTAATTGAATCATTATTTATAATAAAATTAAAAAACTGCCCCAATTCGTTAAATGCTGAAATCCTTTGTTCAAATGTCATTTTTTCTGAAAATTAAATGTAATTTTGTAGTTGCAAATGTAGGAAATAAAAAAACAGATACAATGGCTATAATTATTACAGATGAATGTATAAATTGTGGAGCTTGTGAGCCAGAATGTCCAAATAACGCGATTTATGAAGCTGCGGTAGATTGGAAATATTCTGATGGAACTTCTCTTAGCGGGACAATTGTAAACGTAGACGGCGCAACTTTTGATGCTGATGCGGTGCAAGATCCTGTGAGTGATGAGGTTTATTACATTGTTCCCGATAAATGTACTGAATGTAAAGGTTTCCACGAAGAACCACAATGTGCGGCAGTTTGTCCAGTGGATTGTTGTGTGCCTGATGATAACCACGTAGAAAGCGAGGAGCGCCTTTTGAGCAAAAAAGCGTTTATGCACTTAGAGTAAAATCGTCACAACTTTACATATAAAAACCTCTCAGAATTTGAGAGGTTTTTTTAGTTTTTGGGCAATCCCTTCGGGCGGGCTTTTCGTTCCAATCTTTTTCTCAAACTTCGACTTCGTTCAGTTATCAAAAAAGGATTTCCACTTCAATCCCTATTGCATTTTATTAATTTTCGAAACTCGAAACTCGAGCTTCGAAATTCGTTTTTTTAAGAATATCTTTTCTTTCTTATCCAAAATCCAATTCCAGCCAATAAACCAATAATAGCAGTTGGAACAAGTAAATTAATCATTTGCCAAGTCGATTTTTCTTGTAAAACAGTTGTTTCACTTAACAACGGAATTTCTAATTTACGATTGCGTAAAGCCAAGAAATCAGAATCACCTAATAAATAATCCATCGCATTCATTAAGAATGTTTGGTTGGCGTATGTTTTCGGTTTTCCATCTGGATTATCTGGGCGAACCGAAAATTTATTTTCTCCTAATTGCATCGGAATTCCTCTCCACAAAGCATTTTTCAAAACATCTCCGTCCGAAATGACAATCATTTTACCATCGGTAGTTTTTGGCTTGAAATTCGGAAATTCTTTACGTTCGTAACGCGAAGCATAAGCCGAATTGAAATTACCTTCTAACAAAACTGCCATCGGAATTTTACCCATTTTATATTCTTCAGGATTCTCGATTTCGACTTCATTTAATTGAATATAATTTAAAGCAGGTTTCAAACTTGATTGTTCAGAAGAACTTAATAAAACAGTTTGTTTGATATTTGGATTTTTCAGTAATTCGATCGGATTCGCAAATTGAAATAAAACAGGATCTATGGAACTTGTAATTGGGTTTTCTTCTCCTTTAATTCCTAACTCAAAATAAGGCCAATTGTAATAATTGTAACTTGTATTTCCTGCTGTTTCGCCATCTGCCAAAACAATTTGTGCACCATTCATATCTTTTATAACAGCCGGATGAATACGAACACCATAATTGAATAAGAAATCATTTAACTTTAAATCTCTTGGAAAAGCAACGATTTTTCCACTTCGGAAAATAGAGTCCATTTCAGCATCCACAGTTTCAACAGCCATCATCATTTTTCCTCCATTCATGATATATTGATCCAAAACCAATTTATCCATATCAGAAAAAGGTAATGTAGGTTTTGCTACAATCAAGGCATCAAAACGTTTCAAACTATCGAAATCAGAAGGCTGTAAAGAAAACGATTTGTTTGCAATTGGATTTAGATAAATCTCCACATCATATTTTTCTGACAAAGCAGAGCCTAACCCTTGAATATTTGCTTCAGGTAATTCGTCATGATGAACAATGAAACCAATACGCTTGCGCTCAAAATTGGTTGCTTTCTGAATTTTTTCGGCAAATAAATATTCTAATTTTTCAGTAGATGCTAATGCTAATTTTTCAAATGGAGTAGAAGGGTCATTCACTAAAACCTCCATATAAGTCGATTTGTCACCGTAAGTTAATTTTGCATACGGATAAACATTCAAAATTCCTTTGTCTGTTTTAATTGGAACTGGAGCTAATTTATTTTGCTCTAATTCGGCTTGTCCTAAATCTACAGGATCAACAAAAGAATAAGAAATATTACTATTTTTTTCGCGAAGTTCGTCTAATAAAAATTGAATTTCGTTCTTCAAAATTCTGTAATCACCTGTTAAATCTCCACCCAAAAGAATTTCAATTTTAAGCGGTTGTTTTACATTTTCTACTAACTTTTCGGTTGTAGAAGTTAACGTAAAACGTTTGTCTTTTGTCATGTCAATTCGCGTATAAAAAAATTGAGCAATGATAAAAAGCGCGATAAATGCGATGAAAGTAATTAGATGTTTTTTGTTTAATTTTTTCATGGCACTATTTTTTATTTTCAAGATTAACAATTGAAATTTGATTCAAGATTCCAATCAAAATCAAAAAGTAAAGTAAATCTCGTGTGTCAATAATTCCTTTCAAAAACTGGTTGTAATGTGTAAAACTTCCAATTTTTTGAACATAGAAATCCATCGAACCAAGTAAATTATATGACGCTAAACTTTCGAATCCATAAAAAATAATGAAGCAAAAGAAAACCGCCAAAACATAAGCCATTACTTGATTTTTGGTAATAGATGAAGTAAATAAACCAATTGCGGCGAATAAACTTCCTAGAAAGAAAAGTCCTAAATAACCAGAAAAAATTGTTCCGTAATCTAATTCTTGTTCGGGCATCAAAAATTCTTGCAACGTAATCGTGAACAAGAAAGTTGAAAGTAAACAAAAAACAACAACTGAAACGACTGCTAAATATTTGCCCCAAATAATTTGGTTATTTTTTATAGGTAGTGTGAATAACCACAATAGTGTTCCGTTTGCTTGCTCTTCTGCGATTAATTTCATCGTTAAAGCTGGAATCATGAATAGAAAAATCCAAGGTCCAACAAAGAAAAAACTACTTAAAGAAGCATTTCCAGTATTGAAAACATTGAATTCGTTATCAAAAAACCAAAGGAATAAAACCGAAACGATAGCAAATGTTGCGGTTGCTAAATAGGCGGTAAAGCCTAAATAAAAATTGGAAAACTCTTTTTTGAAGATTGTCCACATGTTATTTTTTATTATTACGATTAATTAAACGCACAATAAGCATAAGTAGTATACCACAACCAAAGAAACTGACAATCGACCAATACCAATTTTGACCAAAATCTGTTTTTTGAATCACAGCAAACACGATAACAAATAATAAAATAGTCGCCAATTCGTTCATCATTCGCAATTGAACAGAAGTGTATTTGAAAACTTTATTTTGGATTTGTTTCAACGTTCGCCAGCACCAAAAATGATAAATTAATAAAACACTTATCATTCCTAATTTACTTTTCATCCACGGTATTTGTAATAAACCTTGATTTTTGTAAAGCATATTCAATCCCATTGTAATCAAAATAACCAAAGCAGGAGCGGTAATTACATTCCATAATTTTTTCTCCATGTAGGTATATTGATCCTGCAAAATTGATTTTTTTGGTTCTTCCATTTGTTGCGTTTCTGTATGATAAATCATCAAACGAACAATGTAAAATAAACCAGCAAAGTAACTTACCACGAAGATAACGTGTATTGCTTTGTATATTAAATAATTATAAGTCATATAGTTATTGTAAACTCTCTAATACTAAATTTTCTCAGCGTTAATTTTCAAATTCAATTGTAATTGTATCGTTTTTCTTTAATCCCATTAACTGATTTGCACCTCCTGATATTGTTGGATTACTCTTGTATAAAGTAACTTCTAAAAATCCTGCCGAATTAAACAAACACAATGTTCGTCCAAAAGCTTGCACTTCTTTGTTAAAATCTTGTACAACTTCGTTGTAATGCTCATAAATAACAGTAATATCGGTCATCGAGAAATCTTTCTGACGAAGCAAAATTTTATATTTTCTGTCTTGTGCAATTTCATCGAAAAAATCTTTCGAAATATTACTCACAACATTTCCAAAATGATCAATATAAATCACATTTCCTATGATATATTTATCATCGCGATAAATTGGTTTCAACTCATTCAATTGCTTCATTTCGGTACGTTTGTTCCCTAAAAGAGCAGGAACTCCGCCGCGCGCCAAGTGACATGCAACTGGTACAAAACAATTTTTCATTGGAAATAAACTGTCTATTCCTTCTGGATAAGCAGTGATTTCGTAAATTTCTTCTGGTTGATTTTTTTGGCAAATCAAGGATAAAATTCCATTATCTGCACAAATAAAATAATGATGATTGATTAATGCACAAATCGGCTTCTGATAAGGCGTACTTAAGGCATTAATTCCAATAATATGTATAGTTCCGTCGGGAAATTCTTCGTAAGAATTACGAATGATATAGGCAGCTTCAGATAAATCATAGGGATTAACATGATGCGAAATATCTACAATTGTAACATCGGCCAATTCTTTTAGAATTGCGCCTTTAACGCTAGAAACAAAGTAATCTTTGACTCCAAAATCCGATGTTAATGTAATAATTGCCACTATTCTCTAATAATTAGCAAATATATTGTTTATTATTCTTTATTTTTGTGTAAGTGAACCAAAAAAACAATCTCATTTGACAGAAATTAATATTGAATTAGCCGAAATTAATGCTCAAGATTTTTATGGTGCTAATAATGAACATCTAAAAAGAATCAAAGAATATTATCCAAAATTAAAGATTGTTGCTCGCGGAAGAGAGTTGACAGTGTTTGGAAATGAAGATGTTCTGAAAGTATTTGACCAAAAAATGCAACGAGTAATTCAGCATATTCACAAATACAATCGACTATCTGATCGCGAACTCGAAATCATTATGACCGAAGATAATAATGAAATGCTTCAAATGAAAAAAGAAGATGAAATTATTGTACACGGTGTAAATGGTAAAATCATCAAACCTCAAACGCCTAATCAACAAAAGCTGGTACAAACTGTTTACAACAAAGATATGGTGTTTGCAATTGGACCTGCTGGTACGGGAAAAACCTATACGGCTGTTGCGTTGGCGGTACAAGCATTGAAGAACAAAGAAGTTCGCCGAATTATTATGACACGTCCTGCTGTAGAAGCTGGCGAGAATTTAGGTTTTTTACCAGGTGATATGAAAGATAAATTAGATCCATATTTACAACCTTTGTACGATGCGTTGAAAGATATGATTCCGTTCGAGAAACTTTCGTCTTATACCGAAAAAGGAGTGATAGAAGTAGCGCCTTTAGCATTTATGCGTGGTCGAACATTGGACGGAGCTTTTGTAATTCTTGATGAAGCACAAAACACAACCTATGCTCAGATGAAAATGTTTTTGACGCGTATGGGAAAAAATTCTAAATTTATTATCACAGGAGATCCAGGTCAGGTCGATTTACCACCAAAACAAAAATCTGGTTTACGTGAAGCAATTAATATCTTGAAAGATGTAAAAGATATCGGATTTATTTATTTGGATGATAAAGATGTTGTTAGACACAAAATTGTTCGCGAAGTCTTGAAAGCTTACAAAGTGAGCGAAGATAAAGAGCGAGAGAAAATAGATATTAAAAAATAAATCAAAAAGCCAATTGTTTCCAAGAGCAATTGGCTTTTCGATTTAATATTTATGGCAGAATATTAAATTATTCTTTTAGTGGATTAGTTTTTAAAGTAAAACCTAAAGTGTTAAACGCTAATCCTATTGGCAAAACCATTCCTGCAATTAAACTCATTCTATTAGAATCAGAAAATTTTAAGATTAATAAAATTGAAGTTAATATTAAAACTAATCCCGTTATATATAATATATTTTTCATTTTATTATAAATTGTAATCCAATCAAATATAATGATTTATTTCTAATTTTTGTAAAAAATATTCGATTCTAAAATCAAGTAAATGTTATTCCGACAAAAGGGGAATCTAAAATAAACTTACCACTCAAAAACTCACAACTCAAAATTTTTTCACGTCAACCAACCTTTTTGTAATTTGTTGCATCTAACTTACAAATCAAACAATATGAAAAAGTTATTTTCTTTTTTCTTAGTTTTTGTTGGAATGTTTTTTTCTACAAAAATAAATGCGCAAGATGTTCGAATCGGATTTCCACGTATCGAAATTGGTGAACGCCCAGACGAAAATTCTGTGAGTTTGCAATCGATGGATGTGCAAGTTGAGATTTTTGGAAATTTGGACAAAACGACAACAACTTTAGTTTTTACAAATTCATCAAGTCGAAATCTTGAAGGGAATTTAGTTTTCCCTTTGCCCGAAAACACGACTGTTAGTGGATATGCAATTGATATTAATGGAAAATTTCGAAATGCAGTTCCTGTTACAAAAGTGCGTGCGGTTGAGGTTTTCGAAAGTATTCAGAAGCAAAATATCGACCCTGGAATCATTGAAAAAGTAGAAGGAAATAATTTTCGAACTCGTATTTCTCCGATTCCAGCAAAAGGTTCACGTACGATTCAGTTATCGTATTACCAAGAATTAAAATTGGATAAATCGTCGTATCAATATCATTTGCCGTTAGATTCTTCGAAAAAAATTGCGAAGTTTAATTTGACAACAAAAGTGTACAATGCTGCTGGAAAACCACAATTGGTTGAAACGCCAGATGGCTCGTTCAATTTTTCTGAAAATAGTAATATATATGAGGCGAATTTGTCGAAAACAGATTTTACGCCTAAAAAATCATTAATTATTAATCTTCCAAAATCGCCAAATAATGTAGAATCTTTTGTTCAGAAAAATGTAGATGGTTCGGTTTATTTTTATGCTAATTTATTGGTTGAAGGGAAATCACAACCTAAAGTTTGGTCAAAAAATATCGGAATTATTTGGGATAATTCGTTAAGTGGTTTGAAACGAAATCATCAAAAAGAATTAGAATTTTTAGACAAAATTATTTCTCAACAAAAAAATCTGAATATAGAAGTATCGTTGTTGAATATTTCTTTGGAAAAATCGAGATTGTTTCAAATTAAAAATGGTGATTGGTCTGAATTGAAAAAATATTTGGAAAATGCGACGTATGATGGAGGAACAAATTATGCGAAAATTCTTCCAACAAATTTGAAAGCAGACGAATATCTTTTATTTTCTGACGGAATTTCGTCTTTTGGCTCGAATATTTTTAACATCGATAAACCTTTTTATACAATTGCGTCTTCGCCGACTTCTAATTATGGCGTTTTGAAAATGATTGCGCAAAAAGTTGGAGGAAAATTTATCAATCTTAATGAAAATTCTGTAGAAAATGCGTTCAAACAAATCAATGAAAGTTCAGTTCAATTCTTAGGAATTATCAACAATACAGCGGGAGAAGTTTATCCAATTTCGACAAATGATGTGAACAATGGAATTTCGATTGCGGGAATTTCTCAGTATCCAAATGCAAAATTAACGATGATGTTTGGACGAAATGGAAAAGTAGAATTTAACAAAGAATTGGATTTGAGTAAAGCAACTCAAAATCTTGAAATCAGTAAAATTTGGGCACAAAGTAAAGTGAATTATTTGGAATTGAATCCAGAACAAAATAAAACAGAAATTGAAGAAATTGGAAAACAATTTTCTATTGTAACATCGAACACAAGTTTGATTGTTTTGGAAAATGTTTCGGATTATGTAAAGTATAAAATCAATCCACCAGCGGAATTGCAAAATGAATTTAATAAATTATCGAAACAAGGTTTTGAACAAAAAGAAACTCGAAAAGCTGATTTGTTGAAAAATGCAATTGCGAAAACAAAGGAATTGAAAGAGTGGTGGAAGAAAGATTTTAAATATGTAAAACCAAAATATCCAAAGCCTGTTGTGGATTCTGCTATGGCTATAGAAGAAACTGCGCAAGTGCAACATGTGATGCCAGAACCTAGAACAACAGCTGTAATGGAGAGTGAATCTAGTGCAGATATACAAGCTATGGTAGTTACAGCAAATGGAGTGAGAAGAGAATCGAGAAGTTTAGGTTATGCTTCGGCTAATTTTGTTTCTGATAAAAAAATGAAGGATCAATCATCAGCTTCGGTTCCAGAAATTAAAATCGTCAATGTAAAATCGGATAAAGAATATATGAAGTTGATAGAAGCGTCTAAAAATCCGTATCAAACTTATTTAGATTTGAGAAAAGATTATGCCGAAACGCCTGCGTATTATTTTGATGTGGCAACATTTTTCTTTCAGAAAAAAGAAAGAGAAACTGGTCTTAAAATTTTAAGTTCAATTGCAGATTTAGGTTTAGAAGATGCAGAATTGTATAAAATGTTAGCATACAAATTGAAAGAAATTGAGGAATATCAAACCGAATTATTTATCACGAAAAAAGTCTTGGATTGGCGACCTTTTGATGCGCAAAGTTATAGAGATTATGCATTGGCGTTGCAAGATAACGAGCAATATCAAACGGCTTTAGAATATCTGTATAAAGTATTAACGAATGATTATTCAGTAGAAATTGCCAATCGCGATCGCGATATTACAGAGATTATTGTGCCTGAAATTAATAATCTAGTTTCGCTTTATCGCAAAGAATTAGATTTATCGAAGATCAATAAAGATATCATTGCAGATATTCCAGTTGATATTCGTGTGGTGATGAATTGGAACAAAGATATGACGGATATTGATTTGTGGGTGACCGATCCAAATGGCGAAAAATGTTTCTACGGAAATCGTACAACTGGTATTGGTGGACGAATGAGCGAAGATGTAACGCAAGGTTTCGGACCAGAACAATTTATGTTAAAAAAAGCGATTAAAGGAAAATATAAAATTGAAACGAATTTTTTCGGAGAAAGACAAATGAGTATTTCGGGATCGACAACTATTTCGGCAGAGATTTACTTGATGTATAGCTCTGGAAAACAAGTGAAGAAAATGATTACTTTCCAAAATAACAAGCCAAATTCTGGTGGCGAAGGAATTTTGGTTGGTGAATTTGAATTTTAGTAAATGGAAAAGGAATCTTGAAAGAGATTCCTTTTTTTTGTCAAGCTGTATTTATTTCAGAATGACAACGTATTTATATACATTTTACTTACATACATACTACATTTTACAACAGTCACATCCACTGATTACGATCCAAACTTCTGTACTGAATAGCTTCGCTAATATGTTTCGAAAGAATAGTTTCAGAATTATCTAAATCTGCAATTGTTCGTCCAACCCTAATAATTCGATCATACGCACGAGCAGAAAGATTTAATTTTTCCATAACAACTTTGATTAAATGCTTCGAATGATCATCTAAATCACAAAAAGTATCCAACTCTTTTGGTCCCATTTGCGAGTTGTAATGGACTTTTGTATTTTCAAATCGTTTGGTCTGGATATTTCTTGCATTAATGACACGTTCACGAATCACAGCACTTTTTTCGCCACGACGTTCTTGCGACAAATCATCAAACGGAACAGGATTCACTTCGATATGTAAATCAATTCGGTCCAAAAGTGGTCCAGAAATTTTATTCATATAACGTTGCATTTCCGCTAAAGAGGAAGTGTTGTTTGGATCATCCATAAAATAACCGCTCGGACTTGGATTCATAGAAGCTACTAACATAAAACTCGCAGGATAATTCACAGTGAATTTTGCCCTCGAAATTGTGACTTCTCGATCTTCCAAAGGTTGACGCATAACTTCTAAAACAGTTCGCTTAAATTCGGGTAATTCATCCAAAAACAAAACACCATTATGCGCCAAAGAAATTTCTCCAGGTTGTGGATAAGAACCACCGCCGACTAAGGCGACATCCGATATAGAATGATGTGGACTAGAAAAAGGACGACTTACAATTAATGATTTGTTAGATAATTTTCCAGCAACGCTATGAATTTTTGTTGTTTCGAGCGCTTCTTGTACGGTCATTTTCGGAAGAATTGAAGCAATTCGTTTGGCTAACATTGTTTTTCCACTTCCTGGAGGACCGATCAAAATAATGTTATGTCCTCCTGCAGCAGCGATTTCCATCGCACGTTTTACATTTTCTTGACCTTTTACATCAGCAAAATCGAAAGGATAATTATTCATTTCACTAAAAAAATAATCATCTAAATTAACTTGATGAGGTTGTAAAATGATTTCTTCGTTAAAATAATCAACAACTTCTCTGATGTTATTAACCGCAAAAACATCGATTCCTTCTACAACAGCTGCTTCGTCTGCATTTTGTTTGGGTAAAATAATTCCTTCGAAACCTTCTTCTTTTGCTTGTATTGCAATCGGCAATGCACCTTTTATAGGTCGAAGTGAACCATCTAGCGATAATTCGCCCATCATTATAAATTTATGGAGTTGTTCAGAATTTACTTGCTCCGAAGCTGCTAAAATTCCAATTGCGATTGGTAAATCATAGGCAGAACCTTCTTTTTGTAAATCTGCTGGCGCCATATTAATCGTGATTTTTTTACCAGGTAATTTCAAATTAGAATTTTTTAGTGCAGCATTTATCCTAAAATTACTTTCTTTTATTGCGCTATCGGGCAAACCAACCAAATGATACCCGACACCTTGATCAATATTAACTTCCACAATAATTGTTTTTGCGGAAACTCCGAAAATAGCACTTGCAAAAATTTTCACTAACATAAAATATTTTTTTATAAATTTACTTCCTTTTTCTATTGAATAAAATAGCTGAAAGGATTTAAGTATTTAATAATTAATTAAATAATACACTTTGGTGTAAATTCTATATGAAAAAAGAAAAATATTCTTTTGAATTTGAACGATTCGAGAGTAAATCTGAGCTTGCAGCAGAACAAAAAAAAGTAGTAGAAGAGGCTTATGATATTTCGTTGAATGCATATGCGCCTTATTCTAATTTCAATGTTGGTGCATCTGTTCAATTAGAAAATGGAGAAATTTTTTCGAGTTCAAATCAAGAAAATGCTTCGTATCCAGTCGGAACTTGTGCCGAAAGAGGTTTATTGGCTTATGTAAATGCAAACTTCCCAAATATTAAGATTGAAAAATTGGCTGTTTCTACGCCAAATGTCAATTATCCATTGCCTCCATGCGGGATGTGTCGTCAATATATTTTAGAGATCGAAAAGAAGCAATCGCAACCAATCGAAATTATTTTATCTGGAAAAGAAGGTGATGTTTTGGTGATAAATTCTGCTAAAGATTTGCTTCCATTGCATTTTACTGATGAATTTTTAGGGTAGCAATTTTGTACACTAAATAGATTAGTTTAAATTTGTTCCAACGGAATTGTGCAATTATGGAAAAATTAACGCAAGAAACGTACCTACAATGGTATCGTGATATGACTTTTTGGCGTCGCTTCGAAGATAAGTGTCGTTCATTATATTTAAAGCAAAAAATTAGAGGTTTCTTACATTTATACAATGGACAAGAAGCTTTACCAGCTGGTTTTATTCATGCAATGAAACCTGGAGTAGATCATGTGATTACTGCTTATCGTTGTCACGTTTGGCCTATGGCTTTGGGTGTAGATCCAAAACGTATTTTGGCTGAATTATGTGGTAAAGAAACAGGAACTTCTCATGGTTTAGGAGGATCTATGCACGTTTTCAGTAAAGAACATAATTTTTATGGAGGACACGGAATCGTTGGTGGACAAATTCCATTAGGAGCAGGAATTGCTTTTGGTGATAAATTCTTCAACCGCGATGGTGTGACAATCTGTTTAATGGGAGATGGTGCAACTCGTCAAGGAACATTACATGAAACATTTAACATGGCGATGAACTGGAAATTACCAGTTGTTTTTGTGTGCGAAAACAATCAATACGCTATGGGAACTTCTGTTTCTCGTACTGCAAACCACGAAGATATTTGGAAATTAGGTTTAGGATACGAAATGCCTTGTATGCCTGTAGATGGTATGGATCCTGTAAAAGTTGCAGAAGCAGCTTACGAAGCTATCGAAAGAGCGCGTCGTGGAGATGGACCAACTTTCTTAGATGTACGTACATATCGTTATAGAGGTCACTCTATGTCTGATGCTGAGCCTTATCGTACAAAAGAAGAGGTAGAAGAGTACAAACAAGAAGATCCAATCTTGAATGTTGAGAATCATATCTTAGTAAACAATTGGGCAACTAAAGAACAATTAGATGCAATTGTTGATGAAGTAAAAGTGATGGTAGAAGAATGTGCAGAATTTGCAGAAAACTCTAACTATCCAGAAGAACACGTAATGTATGATTATATCTATTCAGAAGAAAATTATCCATTCTTAGATAAAATCGAAAACAACTAAAAACCATGGCAGAAATTATTACAATGCCTCGCTTAAGCGATACAATGGAAGAAGGAACTGTTGTAAAATGGCACAAAAATGTAGGAGATAAAATTGCTGAGGGTGATATCTTAGCAGAAATCGAAACAGATAAAGCAATCCAAGAATTCGAATCAGAATTTGATGGAGTATTATTATATCAAGGTGTTGCAGAAGGTGTATCAACAAATGTTGATGAAGTTTTAGCAATCATCGGAAATGAAGGAGAAGATATTTCAGGTTTAATCGGAGGAGGAGCAAAAGCGACTACTGAAGTGAAAGAAGAAAAATCAACTCCCAGCGAAACAAAAACAGAAGAAGCAAAACCTGCTGCAGAAATCCCTGCAAATGTGGAAGTAATTACAATGCCTCGCCTTTCTGATACAATGGAAGAAGGAACTGTAGTTGTTTGGCACAAAAATGTTGGAGATCAAGTTGCGGAAGGTGATATTTTAGCAGAAATTGAAACAGATAAAGCAGTGCAAGAATTCGAATCAGAATTTGATGGTGTTTTATTATATCAAGGAGCTAAAGTGAACGAGCCTGCACCAGTAGATTCTGTTTTAGCAATTATTGGTGAAGCTGGTACTGACGTTTCTGCAATTGTAGCAAACGGAGGTAAAGTTGCTGCACCAGCAGTTTCTACAGAAGTTGTTGATGACGAAAAACCAGTAGTTGTACAATTAGATGTAAATAATAAGGTTGAAGAAACTTCTTCTTCTGATCGTATTTTTGCATCGCCATTAGCAAAAACAATTGCAAAAGATAAAGGAATTAATTTAGCAGAGGTGAAAGGTTCTGGTGATAATGGACGTATCGTGAAAAAAGATATCGAAAATTATCAACCATCTGCTCAACCAAAAGCGGAAGCAAAATCTGAATCAGTTAAACCAGCTCAAACTTTTGTTTCTGGAGAAGATAAAGTGATTCCAAATTCTCAAATGAGAAAAGTTATCGCTAAACGTTTGGCTGAATCTAAATTTACAGCTCCTCATTATTACTTAAATGTAGAGTTGGATATGGATAATGCGATTGCTGCGCGCAAACAATTAAACTCAGTGCCTGATACGAAAATTTCATTCAACGATATGATTGTGAAAGCATGTGCAATGGCTTTACGCAAACATCCAGCTGTTAATTCTACTTGGACAGATACAGAAATTATTCAACATGGAGATATCAATATCGGTGTGGCAGTTGCTGTAGAAGATGGTTTATTGGTTCCTGTTGTTAAAAATACAGATCAAAAATCATTTGCTCAAATTTCTGCTGAGGTCAAAGATTATGCAGGTCGTGCAAGAGATCGCAAATTAAAAGCAGATGAAATGGAAAAATCAACATTCTCTGTTTCAAACTTAGGTATGTTTGGAATCGAATCATTCACATCGATTATCAATCAACCAAACTCTTGTATCCTATCAGTTGGTTCAATTATTCAAAAACCAGTTGTAAAAGACGGACAAGTTGTAGTTGGTAACACAATGAAATTATCTTTAGCTTGTGATCACAGAACAGTAGACGGAGCAACAGGTGCACAATTCTTACAAACATTAAGAATGTACATCGAAAATCCTGTTACAATGTTAGTGTAAGCTAAGATTTAATATATTTTTTTAAAGACCATTCATCGAATGGTCTTTTTTTTGTTATAGATTTTATGAATTTGTATCTTTAATCTCTAAAGTAATTAATTTAATGAAGCAACTAAAATTCTACTTTAATATTTTAAAACAGACAATTGTTGAATTTGGTGAGGACCGAATTATGAAATTGAGCGCTTCGTTAACTTATTACGCATTGTTTTCACTTTCACCATTAATTCTGATTGTAATTTCCAGTGCAAGTTTATTCTTTAAGAAAGATGCTATCGAAAACCGAATGTTTTATGAGCTTAAAAATATTGTTGGTCCAGATGTCGCTTTAGCTGTACAAAATTTTGTTACAAATTCTACCATTTCAGGAGATAGTTCGCTTGCTTTATATATAGGTATCGGAATTTTGATTTTTGGTTCTACAACAATGTTCACCGATATGCAAGATAGTCTCAATCTTATTTGGCGTGTCGAAGCAGTTCCTCGTAGAGCTTGGTTGAAATTTGTAATAAATAGAGGGCTTTCATTTTTGATTATCCTTTCATTAGGAATAGTTTTAATAGCAACAGTAATATTAAATAGTATATTAATGAGTTTTGGAGAAGAAATTTTCAGTCTTTTCGAACTCGATACCATTATGACGAAGACCACAGTTATTCTTCTTAATAATACATTGAGTATTTCAATCTCGATTTTGATATTTTATATTCTCTTCAAGATTCTTCCCGATGCACGTATCAAAGCAAAACAAGCTTTTGTAGGAGCGTTTTTTACGGCGATTCTATTCTTTATTGCAAAATATTTAATTGGTATTTATATCGCAAACTCCAAATATTCTACCATTTTTGGATCGGCAGGTTCGTTGGTTATTCTTTTGTTGTGGATTTATTATGTTGCAACAATTCTATATTTCGGCGCAAAATTCACAAAAGTATTTGCCGAAGCCAAAGGTTACCCTATTATTCCAAAACGAAATGCGAAGCTTAGAAAAGTGTCTTTTGTAGATCATATTGCAGAAAAACACGATTACAAAAGTATCGATTAATAATAATTGATTTTTTTTTGAATAAACAATTGTCGCGAAGCGACAATTTCTCCCGAGTAGATAGCCACAAAGTATCCGTTGTTGATTTGCTTAAATCAGCAAACCATCACCGTCTAATCATTTCTTGCGGTAAAAACGAAATACGAAACTATCCCCTTGAGGGGATTATAGGAGTGTTTTTTTAGTTCAGAGTAGTAAGTAATGAGTTCTAAGTTTCGAGAAACAGAAAAATATACTATATAATATACACAATCCTTTTTAGTATTCTTATAAATCTCTCGATAAAATTATCTCCACCCAGTCCTGCTGAACTCGTTTCAGCATCACATCCAAATAATCAAAAACAAATTTTCTTATTTTTAACTAAATCGAAAAAATGACCTTTCAATAAAAAGGCGTTCATAAATGAAGAAATTCGAAGCGAAGAAAAAGATTTAGCCGATAGGTTTTTAAATCTTTTCGCGCAGAATGAATCATTTTAGCTTTTTTATTGAGGTCTTGATTTTAATACCCAAAATCATCTCATGATTTTTTCTCTTAATCTCAAATGTTTTGTATCAAGACAAAATGAATGAATATATCTAAGCTCCACAGGAGTTTCTCTTCCTAATTTCAAATGTTTTGTATCAAGACAAAATGAAAGTATTTTCCTTTGTTATTCTATTATTCCACTAAATCCCCATAATTTTCCATTCGTAAATCCAAAATCGTCACTCGTAAATCATCCATTTTCCCGTCTAAAATTGTCGATCTCTCGTTTTAAACCTAAAAATTTCAAAAAATATTTCGCGT
>NZ_DLJI01000022.1:0-637 GCF_002484185.1 Empedobacter sp. UBA7620
ATTAAAAAAAGTGGTTTAACCTATACAATTTTGAGAAATACAATGTATGCGGATGCATTAAATCAAATATTAGGAGAAAACGCGTTAAATCAAAATATAAATTTACCTGGAGGGAATGGAAAAGTTCCTTATGTTCTTCGTAGAGAAATGGGAGAAGGAACTGCTAATCTGTTACTACAAAAAGGTCATGAAAATAAAACCTATGATATTGTAGGAAATAAAGAATATAGCTATCAAGATATTGCAAATGTATTGTCTAATCTGAGTGGAAAAACAATAAATTATAATGATATTTCTGAAAATGATTTCGAAAAAAATTTAAAACAAATAGGTTTTCCAGATTTCGCTATATACCTAAACACAGGAACTCTATTTGATATTAAAACACATCAATACGAAATAGAAAACAAATTCTTAGAAGAACTACTTGAAAGACCTACAGCTCCAATCGAAGAATTTTTAAAAGAACTATTTAAAATTTAAAAAAATGAAAAACTTTGTTTTATTACTGAGAGTCAATACAAATATGGATCCTGGAGCTTTTACAGACCCAAGAGAAGTAGCTGATAGAGCTAAATGGTTAGAAGACGTTAAAGAAAAGGGAATTGTCAAAAACTTAGGAGGAACTATGCCTCCC